>JANWKX010000183.1 GCA_025451145.1 Vampirovibrionales bacterium | reverse complement strand
TGGTGGGTGACCCTAATTCACCTGGAACCTTTGCAACCACTCAAGCTGCATCGACGGTTGCTGATATCAACAGCAAGTTACAGCAAATTGCCAATTTAAACAGCCAAATCCTCAATGTGTCATCTTCCGGGGCGACACCTAACGATTTGCTGGATCAACGCGATCAACTCCTCAGTGAATTATCCAAAGAGATTAATATTACGGTCTCTTATCGGGACCCAGGGCAAGCGGATGTTCAACTGGGCAATAATTATTTGGTTCGTGGAGGGACTGTTCAGGATACGCTAAACGCGGTGCAAAACACTTCTGCGGCACCAGGCCCGGATAATAATCCCACATTAATCGAGTTAAACTCCACCGGTGCTTCGATGAATGGCACTATTACCGGTGGGTCTTTGGGCGGAATCCTTCAAATTGGCGGTAATGCGGCGAATCAAACTACAATTCGAGGGGTTTTAGGCAGTCTGGATACACTTTTTGGCCAATTGGCAACAAGTGTTAATGCCATTCAAGCCACAGGTCGAGATTATTACGGAAATATTCCGATAGCAGCCAACCAAAATATATTTAACTTAGCTGCCGGTCCTGGATTGAATATTTTTAATTATTCGATTAATTCTAATTTAGTAACGGATCCAAAGCTTGTTGCTGCGGCTATCGATGACGCAGGGACTTTTGATGGTGTCGCGGATGGTAGAAATGCCCTAGCCATGGCGGATGTGGCCAATACCAGTTATGCGGCGCTTGGGAATGTGACCGTCCATGATTATTATAACCAAGCATTGACGAGCCTTGGGGTGAATACCCAGTCCATCGGCAACGAGGCCACCAATTACAATAGTGCATTGCAACAACTCCAAAAAACGCAACAATCAACACAAGGTGTCAGCCTTGAGGAGCAAATGGTATCTTTACTTCAGTATCAAAGAAGCTTTGAGGCTTCTGCAAAGGTTATGAGCACCATGGATAGTGTTATGGATACTTTAATTAACAAGATGGTGAACTAGAGGAGTAGAAGAAGATGGGTATCACACGAATTTCCTCAAACTCCATGGTGGATAACGGGATTTATAATATCCAAAACAATCTCAGCACCATGGCAAACCTTCAAAATGAGATTGCATCTGGAAAAAAAATATCGGTTCCGTCTGATGATCCGGTGGGATTGAGCCAGTTACTTCAGTTAAATCTGGAAAAAAATAACGATACGCAGTACAACAACAACATTAACGAGGCCCTTTCAGAGATGCAGACCACGGAAAGCTCTGTGGGAAATATTGTTGACTTGGCCCAACAGGCAAACCAATTGGCTGTACAAGCAGCTAACGGAACCAATAGCGCATCTCAACTCTCAGCCATTAGTCAGCAAGTCAATGGGATTTTAAATCAGGTCGTTTCTCTGGGGAATACGGCCTTTGAAGGAAAATATATCTTTGGTGGCTTTAAAACAGACAACCCTCCCTTTACGGTGGCCGGTAGTAACATTACCTATAACGGATCCCCCTCAGGCACCGCCCCGCGTCAGGTTGAAATTGCATCTAACACCTCTGTCCCGGTCAATATTAATGGGTCCGATTTGCTGGGAAGTGTGACAGTGACAGCGGGAGTCCCTACAGCAGGCAGCGGGTTGCTATATGACCTCACCAAATTCAAGATTGATTTACAAAATCAAAATTTTACTTCCATTCGGGCGGATATTGGTTCAATTCAGACCGATCAGCAAAATATTCTGACCCAGCAAACCCAGTTGGGTGGCCGAATTAATCAATTACAATTAACCCAAAACCGAATTCAAGACGGGCAAGTGATTCAAGACCAACAAATCAGTAACTTGCAAGACGTGAATATGCCCCAGGCCATCAGTGATTTGAATTTTTCCCAGACCGTTTATCAGGCCTCTTTATCCGTGATGTCTAAGATTATGCAGAACTCTCTGGTAAACTTTTTGTAGTAGGGGTACAATAGCCATTATTGTATCCAAGGTCTAGGGAAGCGAAGCCTTATGAGAACTCATTATCTCTGGTCATCGGTATTGGCGTTGTGTCTGGTGTTTGTTCCCATTCAAGCATACCCTGCCCAGCCTCATGTTTTAAATGCCAAGGTAGAAGCCGCAACACCAGTGGCTCCCTATGAGCAACTTCATGTCTATGGGGCCGACGAGAATTCTGCATCGGTGAAGGAAATTGTGGAAACCTTCAAGGATATGGTCGAAGCTTCCAATCAACATTCGATTGAGAATGTCTTAAAGCACTATAACCCGCAATTTATTAGCGGTGATAATATGACCATGGCCCAGATCAAAGATTTAATCCAAGAAACATGGGAATCCTACCCGGATATTCGATATGATTCTAAACCTGTAGAACTTCGGGTCAGTGGCGATTGGGCAACCCTGGAAACCTTTGACACATCCACTGCAACGGCCCCCCCGGATAAAGATGTGATTAATATCCCAGGGAAGCTAAAAAGCGAATCCCGGAGCCTTTTATTCCTCCGGAAGCTGGGAAATACCTGGGAAATTATGAGTGATGCCACCATTTGGGAGCAAGCCATCATTCGTTATGGGGTGGGGGATGATATTCATATCACCTTATCGGCCCCGGAGCAGGTTAAGGCTGGTGAAACCTATTCCGCCACGATTCAAGCCAACATTCCTGAAGGCATATTTACCATTGCGACCATTGATAATCAGCCGCTTACCTTTCCTCATGTCAAGGTGGATGACAAATTCCGGGCCATGGAAGCTGATTCTAATCAGTTGCAACGTGTTTTAACGGCAAATTCCACAAATCATAATGAAATTGTGACGGCAACATTAGGCTTGACCAGTGTGGATCAGCACAACCCTGATCGACCCTCCTTGGCGCTCAACGGGATTGCCACCATTGTCAAACGGGTTAACGTGGTGCCCATCTCCTCGGAAGATGTTTTGGCCGCATTAAAACGAAAAGATCTGGTGAAGACTTCGGCAAACGGAAAGATCGATCTGACAGGCAACCTTCAGCCGCCTGCAACCAAAGGCGCCGATTTGGAACTCTCCGTTCCGGCATCACCCGTCCCTACACAAACTCCAGGTCGTGTCATGCCTGATCATGGGAAACCCAAATCTTAATGGATAAACCCTGGGTTCATTCTCCAGTGCCTTTTGACGCAATATACTCGAAGTGGGGTGTGTTGACAGGCGCTTTTTTGGTTTTTATCCTGGATCGTTTATCCAAATGGATGGTTTTACGCTTTTTAAGTCCTGTTCACAGCCTTGTTATCATTCCTGATGTGATTCAATTGACGCATGTTCAAAACCGAGGAGCGGCTTTTAGTTTATTTTATCAACACCCGCATATCCTAACCTTGATTGCGGGCCTTTTATTCTTGGTTTTACTGCTTTACACGCTTTTACGGCAACATTTTTCCCTGTTTCAATGGATCGGACTTAGTTTTGTCCTGGGAGGAGCACTGGGGAATCTGGTAGATCGCTTGCACTATGGGGCAGTCGTCGATTTTATCGATGTGGTTATGATACACTACCCAATTTTCAACTTGGCTGATAGCTTTATTTTGGCCGGTGTTGTGTTATTGATGATTGATTATGTCCGACAGCCCCATCACGCTCATCGTTCCTGAGGACGAAGATGGCGAACGCTTGGATCGCTTTCTGGCAGAATCCTTGCCGCAGTTCTCTCGGGAGTTTTTAAAGTCCTTAATCCTTAAAAATCAAGTCGTTGTTGCAGGACAGCGACCGAATAAGCCTGCTTTTCGGTTGCTAGAAGGCCAAGAGATTCACCTTGAGATTCCGCCGCCTCAGCCGCTCAACCTGGAGGCTGAGACCATTCCCTTGGAGATCGTGTATGAAGATAGTGATATGCTGGTGGTGAATAAGCCCTCCGGCATGTTGACCCATCCCAGTGGGAAATCCCAAACGGGGACCTTGGTTAATGCCTTGCTCTGTCACTGTAAAGGGCAACTTTCAGGGATAAATGGCGTTGAACGCCCAGGGATTGTGCATCGATTGGATCGTGAGACCTCAGGGTTGTTAATGGTGGCAAAAACGGATCGAGCCCATCAGGCCCTACAACAACAGCTTCAGCATCGAACGGCGAAACGTCAATACCGGGCCATTGTTCAAGGCATGATGGACCAGACCTCAGGAACGATTTCTGCGCCGATTGGCCGAAACCCAAAGCATCGTGACAAGATGATGATTGATGCCAAGGGGCGCCCTGCCGTGACCCATTGGGAGGTGCTTGAGTCGTTGGGGCATAAATTTACCATCTTGAAATTGTCCCTGGAAACAGGGCGGACCCACCAGATTCGGGTTCATTTGGCTTCCATCGGGCATCCCATTTTTGGCGATCCCCTTTATGGTACCGGTTTGGAACAGCAGATTCGGTTTCATAGCCAGGGGCAAATTCTCCAGGCCTTTGCCTTAACGTTTCAGCATCCGATTTCAGGAGAAACCCTTTCTTTTGAAATTCCGCCGGATGAAAAATTCGTTGCGGCAAAGTCTTTTTTGGAACAATGGATTCAATAAAGCGCTTTGGGTAAAATAAAGGCCTATCCTTGTAAAATCCAGAGGGCTCAATGAGATGGGTGCTTTAAGACGAATATTATTAAACACCATAAGCCTGTTATTTATAGCGGTTTTGGCAATTTTGATTGTTGAAAACTGGCCCGTTTCGACCCCGTTGCTGCTACCTAACGGAGCCCATGCCTCTGCTTCATTGGGCGGTATCATTTTGACGGGAGCCATTCTGGCCATGGTGCCCGCTATCATGCGGCAATGGCTTTCGGTGGGGCAGATTCAAAATCAAATTAAGCAGTTTGAACTCCGCCGTGAAAAAGCCGAAGTCAAGGCGGAGGTCAACCAGGATCAGGTTCGAGTGTTGGAAGCCAAAATCCAGACATTGGAAAAAGCGCTGGATCAGGCTTTGTCTCAAAAAGGGTCTTCATAAAGGCGAATGTCTGAACGTCAAAAACAAACTCCTATTCTTCAACTGATGGGCCCACCAGGCGGTGGAAAGACTACCCTGGCAAGGCTCTTTTTGGATGCCTTTCAGGAGCGCTCGGTATTAGCAGTGGATGCTTCTGAAGATAGCTTTCTATCACTCAGCTATGGCGTTGTTCCCACTGCAACCATGACAACGGTCCTGGAACAGATTGACCAAGGGCGTTTGAATCGTGAGACCTTAGACTGGGCTTTGCAAGACTTACCTGTGGCGGTTCCCAGCGAATCGGAATCCGATATTTTGGTTTGGCCACAGCCTGCCAATAGGCTTTCAACGGAGCAGGAGGCGTTGTTGTCCTACGGCCTCCCACGGTTGTTTCGGACGTATGATGTGATCATTTGGGAGGGCACGATGCCCTCGATGGTTCAATCATGGTTCAATTCCGAGGATATTAGGCCATTATTGGTCATTACACCACAGGATGAAGCATTTTGCCAATCCATTCAAGTTGATCATGCTGTCGATCACGCCATGGTCCTGCTCAGTAAAGCCCAAGCCATCGATATTTTACCCGCCACTGCGGCCTTTGAAATTCAACGCGGCAACTGGCGATTTTTGGGGAAGCTCCCGCCCTTGGCATCCCCGGAAAAAAGAGTACGTGAGCTGCCGCAATATTTTCAGGAGTGCTTCCAAAAGCTGGATTTACCGTTTGGACTCAGGCCCCCCTCAATTTAAATGAATCAAGGAGACCGCTTCATGGCTGATACTGCCGTTTTATTGGATGGTAAGGAAACCTCAAAGGTATTGCTTGAAAAAGTTGCTCGGGAAGCTTCACAGTTTGCCCAGGGGGATTTACCCAAGCTGGTTGCGGTTTTGGTGGGGCATGATCCGGCGAGTGAAGTTTATGTGGCCCGTAAAATGAAGGTTGCGGCTCAGTTGGGCCTGGCTTCAGAGTTATTGCGCTTGCCTGACTCCATTGAAACGGCCCAATTACAGGCCGAAATTCAATATTTAAACCAAGATCCCCACACCCACGCCATTTTGGTTCAGTTACCATTACCTAAGCAAATTGATACCTTGGCTGTGTTACAGACGGTGGCTGTCGAAAAGGATGTGGACGGCTTTCACCCGGAGAATCTGGGGAAGTTGTTGATGGGAATTGAGCCGGTGGCCATGCCTTGTACACCCGCCGGGATTATTTACCTGTTGGATGCTTATAAAATCCCTATGGCAGGAAAGCGTGTTGCCGTTGTCGGGCGATCCATTATTGTGGGTAAGCCTATTACCTTAATGCTCACCCATCGAAATGCCACGGTGACACTTTGTCACAGCAAAACCCGTGATTTAGACGGTATTTTAAGGGAATCTGAGATGATTATTGCGGCTGCCGGTCAGCCTGGGCTCATCCAAGCCGATGCCGTTCAACCGGGAGCCGTGGTGGTGGATGTGGGGATTAACCGCTTGCCATCGGGCCGATTGGTGGGCGATGTGGATTTTGAAGCCTTAAAAGTCAAAGCCGGTTATATGACGCCGGTTCCTGGTGGGGTCGGGCCAATGACTATTGCCATGTTGATGTATAACACCCTAAGGCTTTATCAATATCAGCAAGGGCTCAAGGTTGAGCGGTTGCTTTTGGTTTAGTTTTCTTCTCTCTTAAGGGGAGCATAACCCGCCTGCCTCTGAATAGGGGTTGTTATTTGAAGGTGTTACAATTTTTTACGAATCCCGATTTTTCTAACAACACTTTGCCTTGATGGGGTTTTATCATGGTGAAACAAGCGGGGTCATGACGAATGTCGTTTTTCGGTGGAGTTCCAGTTAACAATCGAGCCCCTATGACCTATTGGGCTCAGCCAGCTCAACCCCAACCTATGCAAGGGAGCTTTCCAGTTGCTCCTCAGTTTCAGCAACCTCAACAACCCGCTTTTTGGCCGTGGATACGTCCACAAATGCCTCAACCCATACAGACCCCATGGAATCAAGCCACTCAGTTTATTCAATCGGCTCCGGCAGCCATTGCGAATGTTCAACAACAAGCACAACAAGCCGCAAATCAGTTCCAAGAGAAAGCCTCTCAGGTCGCCTTGGATGTTCAACGGGTTCCCCAAAAAATTAAAAATGAGAAGCCCAAAGGCCTTTGGCCTTTAATTTCCTTGAAGCTTGTGAATGCGGTAATTGCAGCGAAAACGGCTCAACATGTCTATAATGCCAGCTTTTGGGCGACCCTGCCTGGTGAACTTGGCCTTGGGCTTTTAGCCGCCTATTTATTGAAACGAATTCCTGAAGCCAAAGACCCCATCAGTAAAAAATTAATGCTGTTCAGCAATCGAATCATGAGAGGCCCCAATGTCTCAGATCCCAAAGCGCTGAATGCCGATGAGAAAGGCAAGTGTTTAATTCCCCTTGCCGGTTTGATTGCCCTATTTTCTGGCGCCATTAACCTGACTATTGGTGGACTAAGCATCGTTCTAAGGACGCATAATAAAGAGAAGAAAAATTGGGGTGAGGCATTCAAATCATTTGGTAGCGAACTCCAAACTCATAATATTACCAGTCTGAAAGCAAAGATTGAAAAGTTTATTGCCAATGACAGAATTAAATTTTTCCCTGAAGCACTCCAAGAACGCATCGCCACCTTTGCTCAATCTGAAACCAAAACCAAAATTTTCCCCAAGGTTATTAATGGACTTAAGCGCACTTTATCTGGTGACGGTATCACCCGTTTTCTTGGTGGGTTTACAGAATTTGGGAACAAGTTTTTCACGCCCATCAGGTCACAAATCAAAGCGCTGTTATCGAAAGATTTATTTACTAAGATTTTAGAGGGAGCAAAGAATTTTGAGATCGGATTTAATAAAATTCCCAAGCCGGCTATCTTTATCGCTTTAGTGACTTTAGGGGTTGTTGGTGGAACTTGGGAAGCCATTGCCACCACATACGCCGCTCGCCACCAACCCAAAGCCCTGGAAAAGTTAACCAAAGGCATCTCTTAAACCTTGGAGGTTATGGTTTTAAGGTTGATATGAAATTGGCTTTAAACCGATGCGCCGACTTTAAGGGATTTCAACGCCTGGGTTAAGGCAGGGACGATTTCAAAGACATCGCCCACGATGCCAAAATCCGCGATTTCAAAAATCGGGGCGTCGGGGTCTTTGTTGATGGCCACAATGATTTTACTGGAGTTCATGCCGACCTGGTGCTGAATGGCCCCGGAAATACCCAAGGCCACGTAGAGTTGCGGGCTGACGGTTTTTCCGGTTTGCCCAACCTGTTCGGCATGAGGCCGCCATCCGGCATCGACCACGGCACGGGTCGCACCAACGGCTCCGCCCAAGGCTTGGGCCAAGGATTCAACCAGATGGAAATTCTCCGGTCCTTTTAAGCCACGTCCGCCTGAAACGATGACTTCAGCATCTTGGAGGTTTTTACCCGCTTTTGCTTCGGCTTTTTCCACTTTAACCAACCGGGTATGAGCCATATCGGCTGATAAATTGGGGGTAACCGTTTCTACCGAAGCTGTTTTGGAAGCATCGGGTTGGGTTTTGGTAAAGGCTTTCGGGCGAAGCAAAACCAATTGAGGCCGACGGGGAAAGGTCACTTCGGCCAGCATATTGGCCCCGTAGATATACCGAGTCACGGTTAACGTATTATCAGCTCCCATGGCCAGAGAGACGCAATCCGAGGCCATACCGGATCGGGTTTTGGCGGCGACCCTGGGTGCATAATCCTTGCTGGTGGTCGAGGCGCTGATCAAGATCATGCTGGGATGGCGTTCGTTAATCAGATCGGAGAGGGCTTTGCTATAGGCTTCCACCTGGTAATTTTCCAGCAATTCATGTTTGAGAGAAATGACCTGATGGGCGCCATGGTGAGCCAATTCAGCTTCCAGTGGTGAGGTGTCTTGGTTGGGAGCCGAGAGGGTAATGGCGGTGATGTCCTGATTTAAACTACTTGCAGCAGCCAAGGCTTCTAATGTTCCTTCTGTGGGCATGCCTGATGCGTTAATCTCAGCAACGACCCACAGGCCACTATAATTTGCGTTGGGTAATGGCGATTGAGCGCCCATTGTGATGCCTCCAATCTTGATGGTTATTATAAGACCTGTTGGGCTTTCAAAAAGCCGATTAATTCCTGTACAGCAGCATCAGGGGATTTGCCTTCAAGTTTAACGCCGCCTTGCTTCTGGGGTTTACGCCAGGTTTTGATCACTTGCGTTAAAGCGCCCTGGCTGCCCACTTCTTGATTCGGTAGTCCCAAGCCAGCGAGATCGATCACTGGGATCTCGGTTCGGTTGGCTTTCATGACCCCTTTAATCGAGGGAATACGAGGCTCATAATCACATTTCATCATGGACACTAGACCTGGAAGTGAGAT
>JANWKX010000182.1 GCA_025451145.1 Vampirovibrionales bacterium | reverse complement strand
AAGAATTTAAATTGCCCCATTTGAGTGAATAGTTACAAACTGTTACAAATGTCTTAATTTTAGGCCAATGGGGAAGCATGTTATCCTATGCCCATATCGTGGGCTACAGGAGTTGCCGCCGTGAAAACAGATGCCATCCATCTGGGACAGGTCTTTCGCTTTGAAGTGGTTGTGGAGGCGTCCATGCAAGCTCAATTTGGAGATGTTCTGGTGCACCCACTGTATTCGACAGCGAGCATGTTGAATCATATGGAATGGGCGTCTCGTCAACATCTTTTGCCTGCTTTGGAGCATGGAGAAGAGGGGTTTGGATACCAGATGGTAATCCAGCATATGGCCCCTGTTCCCATTGGAGAACGTGTGGAGGTTGTGGCGGAAGTGACGGGAATTCTACCAAACCGCCTGATTTGCCAATGCCATGCCTATTCTCAATATCGGAAAATAGGCCAGGCCAAGATTGTTCAGGCAGTATTGCCACTGGATAAACTTCATGCCAGAATATCCTCGTCTTAAACAGTCAATTTGACGGATTAGAGAGGGTGTATTCATGACCGCAAAATTATTGGCCTTATATAAAAAACCATCCGATACTGAAGCGTTTGATGAGCATTATTTTAAGACCCATGTGCCGTTGGTCGAAAAAATGCCGGGCTTGCTGGATGTCACTTTGCAGCGAATCATGGGATCACCCATGGGCGAGAGTCCTTATTATCTATTGGCCGAAATGACGTTTGATTCCATGGAGTCCTTGCAGGCCGCTATGGGTTCCGATGAAGGTCGCGCTGCCGGCAAAGATTTAATGGGATTTGCAGGCCAATTGGTCCAAATGATGTTTACCCAACCCATTAATACCCAAGCCCCTGCCGAGGTCAGCTAATGATGACCAAAGTTCAGCCTGAAATCAATCCGGCGCTTCAAGGTCAGACCCCGGAAAGTTTTGGATTTACCCGGATTTTGTACGAAAAATATAATGGCCGGGCCAAAATCACCCTGAATCGCCCGGAAATCTACAATGCCTTTGATTATCAGACTTTTAAGGAAATGACACAGGCTGTTCAGGATGCTTCTTACGATGACCAAGTAGCTGTCCTCATTCTAACGGGGGCTGGAGACAAGGCGTTTTGTACCGGTGCGGATTTAAAAGAGCAGTCTCAATACTTTTTAGATCGCCCCCACGATTATTGGAAGTGGATGGGGGCTTTTATCGATCTACATGATAAGCTTCGAAATCTGGGAAAGCCCTCTATTGCTCGCTTGAATGGAATGGTTGTCGGCGGTGGCAATGAGCTTAACATGGCATGTGATTTGGCCATTGCGGCAGATGACATTTATATTCGTCAGGTGGGTGCGGCCAGAGGCAGTGTTGCTGCGGCTGGTGCGACCCAGTGGTTACCTTTAATCGTGGGAGATCGTCGTGCCCGTGAAATTTTATGGCTATGCGAAGAAATTCCCGCCCAGAAGGCCTTGGAATGGGGTTTGGTGAACCAGGTGGTTCCTCGGGCAAAATTGGATGAAGCCGTTGAAGCCATGGCTCAAAAGCTGATTAACAAGCTGCCGGAGTGTATGCGCTATACCAAGCAACAAACCAACTTTTGGCGCGATCTGTCCTGGGGATTGACGATTAACCATGCCAGAGACTGGTTAACGATTCACTCTGCCAGTTATGAAACCTTTGAAGGCACTCGGGCTTTTGTTGAAAAACGCCCCATTGATTATGAGGCCATTCGCCAGCGGGAGGCTCAAGATCTTTCACGCGAGTTCCTCTGGGGCCCTAATATGCAGACTTGTCCCAGTTGTGGCACGGATTTCCTGCCCTTGGCATTTCAACATTGCGGTGTTTGTGGCCATCAGCTCCAGTCCAATTAACCCTCATCCTCTTTTTCAATAAAGGGTAAATGGGTAATCTGTCTGGTGTTTCTCCTGGGTTTCATGTAAAGTCTTGTTATCAAAACACAGTTGTTCAGGAGGGATTTTATGGCAACCGCCCCCATGAAGTGTGAACAGGTGGGAACCAGGCCGTATGATTTTATCTTGGCCTTTCAAGAAGACAATATTGGGATTATTCAACTGAATCGGCCTCAAAAGCTGAATGCCATCAGCCTCGATTTGATGAAGGAACTGGTGGATTGCCTGGAGTGGATGGACCAAAGCGATGATATCCGCTGTATCGTTCTGACTGGAAATGAAAAAGCCTTTGCCGCAGGGGCCGATATTGAGCAGATGGCCAAGGCCTCCACTGTGGATATGTTGCTTCTGGATCAGTTTGAGCGATGGGATCGCATCCGCAAGATTCATACGCCCATTATTGCCGCGGTTAGTGGGTATGCCCTAGGCGGTGGGTGTGAATTGGCCATGACATGTGACATGATTGTGGCTTCTGAAACCGCGCGGTTTGGACAACCTGAAGTGAATATCGGGGTCATTCCTGGGGCAGGGGGAACCCAGCGCCTCACTAGAGCCGTTGGCAAGGCCAGGGCCATGGAGTTGGTCCTGACCGGTCGGATGTTCTCCGCCGAAGAAGCCTTGGATTGGGGGCTGATTAATCAAATTGCACCGGTGGAACTCTATTTGGATACGGCGAAGGAATTGGCCAAAACCATTGCCAGTAAGCCGCCGGTTGCTGTTCGCCTTGGAAAAGAGGCCATTATGAAGGCCTTTGATACCACCATTGAAGGCGGTTTGGATTTTGAGCGAAAAGCCTTTTATCTGCTTTTTGCCTCTGAAGATAAACAGGAAGGGATGAATGCCTTTATAGAGAAGCGTTCTCCTGTATTTAAAGGCCGATAGGAGAAGACGCAATGACCGCTATGACCTATGAAACGCTTCTCGTTGAACTGAAGGCTTCCGGGGTTTTGCAAGTGCTATTAAATCGCCCGGACAAGCTCAATGCCTTTAATGACACACTCAGCTTTGAATTGATTGATGTCCTGAAGCAGGCTGAAAAGAATCCTGAGGTTCGTTGTGTACTCTTAACGGGAGCTGGTCGAGGCTTTTGCGCTGGCCAGGATCTGCAAAGCCGTTCATTTTCTCAAAATGATTCAGAACGGCCTCATTTAGGGGAATCCATCAGAAACCGGTATATGCCGATCATTCTGAAGCTTCGGACCTTGGAAAAGCCGGTGGTCTGTGCTGTCAATGGGGTCGCTGCTGGCGCAGGGGCAAGTTTGGCGTTAGCATGTGATTACCGCCTGGCTTCTGAACATGCCAGCTTCATTCAGTCGTTTATTAAAGTGGGCTTGGTCCCCGATTCAGGTGCCTGTTCCCTGTTACCCCGCTTGGTCGGCTTAGGCCGGGCGATGGATTTGATGATGACGGGTCGGAAAGTCTCCGCGCAAGAGGCCTTGGATATGGGGATGATTAATCAACTCTTACCGTCAGAGGAATTAATGGAAAAGGCCATGGCTTTCTCCCAAGAACTGGCCTCTGGTCCGACAAAAGCCTATGGCTTGTTAAAACGGGCTGTGAATAAAGCCATGGATACGGATTTAGCTTCCTACTTAAGCTATGAGGCTGATTTGCAAGAAATTGCCGGTCGTACCGATGATTTTAAAGAGGGCGTTATGGCTTTTGTGGAGAAGCGAACACCGGTTTTTCAAGGACAATAACGAAGGAGACCATTCAAATGAGTGTCACCATTGATGAACAAGCATTTTTAGAGCGCATTCAACGGGGCGAGAAAATTGAAGCCGACGAACCGATGCCGGATGAGTATCGCCAGAACCTGATTAACCTGCTGGAGATGCAAGCAGATTCTGAACTTTCAGGCGCCTATGGCTATATTCCCTGGATTGAAAAAGCACCCAATATCCACGAGAAGCTCTTGGTGGCTCAAATTGTAAAAGATGAGATCCGCCATGCCTATGCCATCAATAAATGCCTGGAAGAGTTGGGTGTGGATGTCAATCAACGGATTGAAGAGCAGGATTTTGCCTATCGCCTGGCAGAGGATACGGCTGATATTGGTACGGAACGCGTCAAGCGGGATAAGCGAGTCAACATCTTCTATTACCCGATTGAAACCTGGACCGATTTTATTATGTTTAACTTCTGTATGGACCGTGGGGCGGGCCATCAGTTGGAAGATGCCTTGGATTCCAGTTATGGGCCTTGGCAACGTGCCATTAACACCATTTTTAAAGAAGAAATGATGCATGTAAATCATGGGGACACCTGGGTTGAAAAATTGGCCAAGGACCCGGCTACCCGTCAGGAGACTCAAGAGGCTTTTGAAAAATGGTTTACCCGCACCATGAATATTTTTGGGCGGCCCGGTTCCAAACGAAACGTGGTTTACCAAAAATGGCACCTGAAAAAACGGGATAATGATGAGGTTAGAGAAGGCTACCGTGCTGAGATTGAAACCAAAGCCACACAATGCGGATTAAAGATGCCAGTCTGGATTCCGGATTATGATGAAGCCGTTTAACACCGTTGGGGTCATTGGCTCAGGTACCATGGGGGCAGGCATTGCCCAAGTGGTTGCTTTGGCTGGTTATAAAACCGTTTTATACGACGTCAATGCTGAGATCCTTCAAGTGGCGCTTACCCGGATTGAACAGGCGATTGCTAAAGGCATTCAAAAAGGAAAGCTTTCGCCAGAGGCCCGTACGTTGATTGATGAAAATCTGAGGACCACTCATGATTTGCAAGTCCTCGGCCAGGGCCTCGATCTGATCATTGAGGCAGTACCTGAAGATTTGGCCTTAAAGTGCCGGATTTTTACTGATTTAGAGGCGATTTGTCCTGAGACAACGGCTTTTGTCAGCAATACTTCTTCATTGTCTATCACGGCATTGGGTGCTTCGACCCAGCGGTCCGCTCAGTTTGCCGGACTCCACTTCTTTAACCCGGTGCCTCAGATGAAGTTGGTTGAGGTGATCCAAGGGAAACAGACGGATTTAACCTTAATCCAAAAGCTCAGGACCTTTGCGGAGAGCCTGGGAAAAACCCCTGTCACTGCCAAAGATACCCCTGGCTTTATTGTGAACCGTGTGGCCCGTGCCTTTTACGGGGAAGCAATACGCTTACTGGATGAAGGTGTGACCGACGTATCGACCATTGATGCCATTATGAAAGGCGAAGGTGGCTTTGCCATGGGGCCGTTTGAGCTGATGGACCTGATTGGGATTGATGTCAATTTTGCGGTTTCCCAGTCGGTATACGAAGCCTTTTTTCAAGAGGATCGTTTTCGTCCCCATCCCATTCAGCAGCAAATGGTGGAAGCGGGTTATTTAGGACGAAAAACCGGAAAAGGATTTTATACCTATGAGCCTGCCTAAAGTTGTTTTTCTAACGGATACTCCTGAGAAGTTTGCGGATTTGCTTGCGCATTTCCCCAATGACGCTTACGCATGGGCGCAAGTGGTTTTACACGATGAAACGGATCGGTTTGAAGCCGACGTGAGGGAAGCCGCTATCGTGGTGGAATGGGTTTCTCACGCACGAAAGGCTGCCATTCTCCAACAATTGGATTTTATGCTGCCGGAAACGGTTTTGATCATGGCGGCTTCTCATGCCAGCCTGACGACGCAATTGGCGGCTGCCTTTAAATCACCGGAGCGTCTGGTGGGATACTCGCCGATGGCTTTGACCACGTCTCGTAAGACGTTGACCTTGAGCCAAACGCCGCTATTATCAGAGGCCTCTCGACAACAATCCGAGCAGTTTTGGCAAGCTCTGGGATATGCCACACATTGGATTCAAGATACGCCTGCCTTGGTTTTGCCTCGGATTTACGCCATGTTGGCCAATGAAGCCGCCTTTGCCCTTCAAGAAGGCGTCGCATCGGTTGAGGATATTGATACGGCCATGCGTTTAGGCACCAATTACCCCATAGGGCCTCTGGCTTGGGCAGATCTGGTGGGGGTTGATGCGGTGGTCAATATTTTAACCACATTATGGGAAACTTATCACGAGGCACGCTATCGGCCCTGCCTTTTGCTTCAGAAAATGGTGGCATCAGGCCAATTGGGTCGCACCACTGGTCAAGGATTTTATACCTATGCCCAATCTGAGACGCAAGGCAAAGCCCAAGCACAGAAAGTTCAGGTTTCATAATGGCTTCTTTGGAATCCGTTGTCATTGTCGATGCCTTACGCACCCCTATTGGTCGCTATGGTGGCACCTTAAGCAGTATTCGTCCTGATGATTTGGCCGCCATGGTCATCCGAGAACTGGTGTCTCGTCACCCGGAACTGCCACTGGAAGCGATTGAAGATGTGCTTTTGGGTTGCGCCAATCAAGCCGGGGAAGATAACCGAAATGTGGCTAGAATGGCTGTCTTATTGGCCCAACTGCCTTTAAGTGTGGGTGGTGGGACGGTGAACCGTCTCTGTGGATCAGGTCTTATGGCGGTGAACCAAGCGGCTGAAGCCATTGCCTTAGGCCATGGGGAGGTCTTTATTGCCGGTGGGGTGGAAAGCATGAGCCGTGCTCCTTTTGTGATGGCGAAACCTGATACAGCCTTCCCGAGAGGCGATCAAAAAATGTTTGATACCACCTTGGGGTGGCGCTTTACCAATCCGGTTCTGGCCAAGCTGCATCATCCCTTTGCCATGGGCGAAACGGCTGAAAATGTGGCCGAAGCCTACAACATTTCCCGTGACGATCAAGATCAATTTGCGCTTTCCAGCCAGCAAAAATATCAACAGGCGCTCAAAGCGGGCATTTTTGAATCTGAAATCATGCCGGTTCTCATTCCGCAGCGAAAAGGGGAGCCTCATCGTTTTGCGGAAGATGAGCATCCGCGTGAAACGACCTTGGAAAAACTGGCGACCTTAAAACCTGCGTTTCGGGACGGTGGAACGGTAACCGCTGGAAATAGTTCAGGAATTAACGATGGGGCTGCTGCTTTGTTGCTGATGCATGAGTCAAAAGCCAATGCCCTTGGCCTTCGCCCGATGGCCCGGTTTAAATCGGTAGCCGTTGCCGGTGTCGATCCGGCGTGTATGGGCCTTGGCCCCATTCCAGCCACAAAAAAGGCTTTAGCTAGATCCGGCTTACGGGTGAATGATCTGGATGTGATTGAGCTCAACGAAGCCTTTGCCGTTCAAAGTCTGGCTTGTATTCGTGAATTGGGCTTGCCGATAGAGAAAATCAATCCGAATGGTGGGGCCATTGCCTTAGGGCATCCCTTAGGCTGTAGTGGTGCCCGGATCCTGACCACGTTACTGTATGAGATGAATCGAAGAAAAGATGCCCGCTATGGTCTTGCCACGATGTGTATTGGGGTTGGCCAAGGGATTGCGACGGTGATTGAAAAGGTGGCATCCGCATGACCCATCAAAACAGCATGCTATCGTCTCATCACCCATCTCAAAGCGCTTCCTGGTCAATTCTTGAATTTACGAAACAATTGGTGATACGGCCTGAGAAGATTCTGGAAGCCATTCGGCTGGGAACGTTGAAGGATAGTGAGCTGTTACTGAAGGCCTTGATGTATTTATTGATGGCCAGTTTTGGTTTCGCCCTGTTAAGCGTGATTCGCTACCCTAGCCAATGGCATCTTAGTTCAGCACAGCTGACGATTCGTTTTTTTTCGACCTTTGCCCTGATGCTGCTACTGCTGATTCCAGGGACAACGTTGGTGTGGAGCCTCCTGCAAAAGACAGCCAGTTGGTTTTTTAATGTGAGGATTCCCTATCAAACCATTTTGGCCAATGCAGGAGTGGGTATCGCTTACTATGCTTTGATTTTTATGGTGGGGATCCCCCTCATCTTTTTTAAGCCCTTTGCTCCGATGCTCATCGAATTCCTCCTCTTTGCTTTAAACATATGGGCCTTTATTGCCTCTATTCGCCTATTTCAAATGACTTATAGCGTTTTAGGTGATCTATCCAGGCGAAAGTCTTTATGGATTGCCACCTCACCCATTTTGATTGTGATTGGTCTTTATGTGGTGCTTCAAGTGATGGTATATTTCGCCATGCACCCTCATTACAAACATGGCTAAGTGACAGATGTATCCTTAACAAACAGGAGCGTTAGACGATGAAAGAGTATCAATTATTCATTAACGGAGCCTTTGTCCCGGCGGTGCAAGGGGAAACCTTTGAAAGTGTTAATCCCTATAACCAGGAAGTGATTGCTCGATTTGCCCGGGGGCAGGCCGCCGATATTGATAAAGCGGTTCTTGCGGCTCGAAAAGCCTTTGATGAAGGCCCATGGCCTAGAATGTCCGGAGAAGAACGAGGGGCACTCATTAAAGCCCTTTCCGATAAAATCAGTGAGCGGTCCAAGGAACTCTTGGCCCTTGAAGTGGCGGATTCCGGTTCTACGTACAAAAAAGTCCAGGGAGATGTTTGGCTGGCTGCCAATCAAATGAAATATTTTAGCCGCCTGGCTGGAGAATCCATGATTGAAAAGTTGGAGGCTCTGTCCAAGCCTGGCGTCAGTGAGAATTTTATCATCCGAGAGCCTATCGGGGTGTGTGGCCAGATTATTCCCTGGAATTTTCCCCTGATGATGGCGGTTTGGAAACTCGGCCCCGCCTTGGCTGCTGGCTGTACCCTAGTGTTAAAACCGGCGGAAGAAACACCGGTCACGGCCATGGAGTTGGCCAGTATGATCCAAGAGCTAGGCTTTCCGCCCGGAGTCGTCAATATTGTCACAGGTTATGGCCATGAAGCTGGCGCTGCCTTGGTAAACCATCCTGGCGTGGATAAAATCGCCTTTACCGGTT
>JANWKX010000181.1 GCA_025451145.1 Vampirovibrionales bacterium | reverse complement strand
GTGAATATTCGTTGGATTAAGCCTTTTCCCGAATCGGATCTGTTGCCGCTACTAAAACAGGCTGGTTTGGTAGTTACTTTTGAAGAAAACGTCATCACCGGTGGATTTGGGGCCCGTGTGGCCAGCATGATCTGTGATTATGGCCTTTCCAGTAAACTCTATCGGGCAGCCGTTCCCGATTGCTTTATGCGATTTGGCGATAAATCGGATCTGTGCCAGGAAAGCCATATTGATGCAGAATCAGTCTACTCGGCAATACGGCCTTACTTGGCATCTCTTGCCTTGGAATCGCCTTAATCCGATAGCCTGTTTGTTTGGCATAAAGCGCTCCTAAGCGAAGGTACTTTATCTTGTTTTGAGAACGGATCCTCCTTTTAAGGGGCATGTTTTCGATGTTTTGGGCCGGAAATGCAAAGAATCGTAAACAATACATCTAAAGCTTTAAATTTTTCACAACTTTGCCGATAACTTACTTGGTTTGAGTGAGTTATAAAAATTGTGGAGCGTATCGGTTGAATAAGCGATGGTATGATTCTAGTCCCACCGTATCAATGGCGGTTAGTTTGTTACAAAACGCCACGAGGGATCATCGAGATCTCGCAATCTCGCATATTCGTTCAAAGTTGACGGAGCTACATCCTGAAATCTTGGTCATGGCCGAAGAGAAAAATGTGTCAAACTTATGGGCCTTTATTCAAAAACGACGGACCATGGATGAAACCTCCTGGAAGGTTGTTGAAACCATGCGGTTTTTATCGGAAGACGATCGTGAAAAGTTTGCCATTGAAATCATTCGGTTTGTCTATTGCTTGGAAAACGACTCTGAGATGACAGACTTGACATTGGATACCCTGGATGATCTGGGGGCTGTTCTCTAGTTGAATTTTTGGCAAAAACCGTATTGAAATGAATTGAATGGGTGGATCACCTACCTTGTGTGTTCGCAGGGTAGGTTTTTCGATGGACATTCTACCATATGCCCTTTTTGGGAATGGGTTTTGAGGCTTTTCCAAAACAGCCTTTTAGGAGATTTGTAAAACTAATTTAATGTTTTTATTAAAATAAGCAATTTAAAGAGTTGCGATGTGTTTATTTAAGCATAGAGAGCAGACAACAAAACAACACCCCGTTAAGAGAATTGAGAGAGACGCGAAGAAAGGGTTAGCCAGCAATGACAGAATTGGAAATGAGCGTTACTTTAGGCCTACTCATTGAACCTGAAAAGAATTTTGTCCATATCGATAAGGATTTGAAGGAGGATATAAATCATATAGCCAATGCGTTCACGGAAATCAGTCGGCAGAAGTGCACTTTAGGGGCCTTCCATACCGATATCTGGTTAGAGTTTGTTCCGTGGCATAGTTTAAATTAAAAAGGAAGACAGTAACTGTTGCTATAGAAACGTGCAGCGTGATTCGAGGAAAAAAGGCAAACTTCGGTTTGCCTTTTTGGGGTTTATAACGTGTATCCGAATTGAAATAGCTTTTGGTTTTATCAAGTTGATTGAAGGGTCTTAATAAAGGTTTTAATGGCAGCATTGCTATATTGAGGTTGAGGCGTCACCATCCAAAGGGATCGAATGGTGTTTAATTCCGGGATATTGACGATTTCCAGTTCACCCAGTTCTAATTCATGGGCAATGGCTAACCGAGAAAGATAACTAAAAGATTCGCTATGTTGTAACGCCACTTTGACTGAATTGATACTTCCTAGGACCAAGCCATGCTTAATCTGATCTTCAGAGAAACCTGCTTTGGCCAGTTTTTCCAGTAAGATGTCCCGCGTCCCTGAGCCCTGCTCTCGCATGATCCAGGGATATTCAAGTACTTTTTTCAGGCTAAGAGGCTTAGGAATTTTGAATTGGGTATTTTTCACAACAACCAAATGATCTTCGTAAAACGCTGCGACTTGAAACCGTTGACTGACTTCCGGTTTTGGGCCTTCCAGGAGTACTAAATCGAACAGGCCCTTCTGTAAATCGCAGAGTAGTTTGGCATTGTTTTCAATAGCCAGATTAATTTCCAGCTTTGGGTAACGTTCTTTAAGCTTAACCAGAACTTTAGGGATGACATAGTTTCCATTGGTGGTACTCGCGCCAATCCGAAGTTCTCCGGCAACTTCTCCGCTCAGTTCTTGTAACGCAAATCGAATCGATTGAGCTTCTTGCCGAATCCTTTGAGCATAAGGTAGTAGCTTCTCGCCGGCTTTTGTCAGTTGCAATTGTCGGGAAGTCCGGTCAAAGAGCATCAGGCCCAAATCGGTTTCAAGGGCTTTGATTTGCTGGGAAATGGCTGGCTGAGATTGATTTAGTTTCCGGGCCGCTTCACTAAAGCTTAACGATTCGACAACAGCCAGAAATGTCAATAATTGATCAAGGGTCATAAGTTTTTGTTATGCATTCATAATGAAATTTAGGATTCCATTATATCTTGTTATCACTCATAATGTTTACAGATTTGTAATGTAAATCGTTCTACTACTTCTAACCAGTCCTTGTTAAATAGCCCTCAGCCTGGCAATCGCTAATGTTTGCTTGGTTGGATATTCACCAGTCAAATGAGCTATTGGCAATCGGTGAATATCCGGTTATTGAGGTAGAGGTTGTTTGTATGAGTGTTGAGTTGTTGTCAGATTGCCATGTGTTTAGGACAAGTCCCCCCTATGAGTAAGCGATATCACAGTCGAATTGTTGCAGCCTTTTTAATTGCCAGCGTAGTATTACCCTCCAGCTTTGCCCTTGCCGCCCAAGATCCCCCGACATCACCAAAGGAGATTCTCTTTCAGCCGGTTGTCAAAAATGCAACAGGTCAGCCTGTTGATATCAATCAGCCGTTTACCTTGGCAGCCGTCATTCAAACGGCTTTGGTGAATTATCCCTCTATTCGCGCGGCCATGGAGAAAGCCAATGCCGCCGGTGAGGGCGTCCATTTGGCAAAGACTGCCTATTTGCCAGAGGTGACCTTTTTTAGCCAGGTAGGTCGTTTGACAAGTAATAAAACGCAAGGGGGATTTTTCTCTCAGTATGGGCTGGTTTCTGTTGCAGGCCCTCAGCGAGATAATCTGTCTTGGCGTATGAACTGGTACACAGCTGTAGGCACCTATGTGGATTGGGAACCTTTTGACTTTGGTTTACGTCGGGCAAATGTGAATATAGCTCGTACTGAAGTCAGGCATGCGGTGTCCAATATTGAACTAACCAAGTTTGATGTAGCTGCACGCGCCGGGAATGAATATTTGAAATTACTTGCCTCTTTAAAGTTGGTTCTAGCTGCTCAGGCCAACGTTGATCGAACAAAAGTCCTGGAAATCTTTGTTCGTCAAATGGTTTTGGCGGGCCTTCGACCTGGTGCTGATTTGTCAAAAGCAGAGGCGGATTTGGCTTCTGCTCAAACGGGCTTGACTCAAGCCAAGGAAGAGGTTGAACTCAATCGCTCCGACTTGGCACAGGCCATTGGTTTACCGGGGAAGGATATTAAGATTAATGCTGAAAGCTTCGTCAAATCTCCAGAAAATATGTCTATTCCGGAATTGCCAATAGAGACGCACCCACTTTTAGTCAATGAGACCAATCTCATTCAGACCATTCGCGCCCGGGAAGTAGCCCTGCAGAAATCGGGTTTACCCAGGTTTAATCTGGTTGGCGCTTTGAACTCCCGTCAAAGTGGGCTTAGGGCTGATGGAAGTATTATGGGAGGAGCAAATGGCCTTTTCCCTGGTCGGTATAACGCCATGTTTGGCTTTTTAATCGATTTTACACCAACACAGCTGATTGCGATTCACGATAAAGAGAAAATCGCTGTGGCCAATGAACATGCTGAGCAAGCCCGGTATGAGGAAATGGCGGATGAAGTTTTAGGAAGAAGAGCGCGATCCAGTACACGTTTACAGGCTGCGATTCAAATTGCTCAAGAAACACCGATTCAGCTGGAAGCAGCCAGGGCTGCTGAACTACAGTACAGCTCACGCTATAAGGCCGGTTTATCTACTATTGTGGATGTGGCTGATGCCCAGCGGATGTTGACTCAGGCAGAGATTAATGATGCTATTGCAAAATTGAGTATTTGGTCAGCCTTGCTTGAAGAATCTGTGGCGCAAGGTGATCTCAAGCCCTTCTTAGCTTTAATGAGTAACCAGCAGAAAGGAACCCCGTAATGTGGCTAGTACTCGCCGCGTTAAAGCGGCCAATTACAATTATTGTGCTGATTATTGGGGTCATTCTTTGTGCAGCTCTGGCCTTAAGTCGGATTCCCATTGATATTTTCCCGGAGCTTGGCGTTCCCTCTATCTATATTGCCCAGCCCTACGGTGGTTTATCGCCAGCTCAGATGGAAGGTCACATTTCCTCATTCTATGAAACCCAATTCTTGTATATTGGCGGGATTAAATCCATCGAGTCTAAGAGCATTCAAGGCGCTGCCATTTATAAGTTGAGCTTTCAGCCTGGCACCAATATGGCTGCCGCCATGGGGGAGACGGTGCAAGCTGTTAACCGGGCACACGCCTTTATGCCTAAAGGAACGGTACCTCCCCAGCTGTTTCGTTTTGGTGCTGGTAGTCTTCCTGTGGGGGATTTGGTCTTCTCCAGTAAAACTCGTTCTATTGGGGAAATTCAGGATATTGCGACCTATAAAGTTCGCCCGATGTTTGCGGCATTGCCTGGGGTGTCCTCTCCACCGCCCTTAGGAGGGAACGTTCGGGCCATTGTTATCAACGTCGATCCTAATCGACTGAGAGATTATCATTTATCCCCCGATGATGTCATTAAAGCCATCGTTGATAACAACCAAATTACGCCGGCTGGGAATATTCGGACAGGTACGTTGAACCGACTGACGCCCATTAACACGATTGTGGATAACATCCATGAGCTTGAGGATGTTCCCATGAAAACGGGTGCTGGGCCTACCGTATTTTTGAAGGATATCGGTAACGTCCAAGATAGTACTGACATCTTAGCTGGTTATGCCTTGGTTAATGGCAAACGATCGGTCTTTATTCCGGTTACCAAGCGTTCTGATGCCTCTACCTGGACGGTTGTTCAGGAAGTCAAGAATGCTTTGCCGGATATTCGAAATGCAATTCCGCCAGATGTCAATGTTACGTATGAGTTTGACCAATCTCACTATGTTGTTCAGTCACTCTCTGAACTGGCATCAGAAGGGGGATTGGGGGCGATTTTAACCGGCTTGATGGTGCTCCTCTTCCTCCGCTGTTGGCGCAGTACTTTAATTGTCGTACTGACGATTCCCATTTCGATTTTAGCTGCCATTGTTGCCTTGTTCTTTACAGGACAAACCATTAATACCATGACCCTTGGTGGGTTAGCGCTTGCGGTCGGAATTTTGGTCGATATGGGGACGGTTGTTATTGAGAACATCCATACCCAGTTGTCTCAAGGCAAAGCCATTGCCAGAGCCGTTGTGGATTCAGCACGGGAGGTTGGTCTACCGATTCTGCTCTCCATGCTCTGTATTTTGGCGGTCTTTGTACCCTCCTTTGCGATGACGGGTGTTCCCAAAGCCCTGTTTATTCCCTTATCAATGGCTGTTGGATTTTCCCTGATAGCCGCTTACGTTTTGGCGCAAACATTGGTGCCTGTTTTATCGGTTTGGCTATTGAAAACCCATCATCCCAATGATGAAGATCCCAAAATGCCCAGTAAATTCTCCTTAACTTATCTGACCCATGCCTATGGCCAGTGGCTTCATAATCGCTTGAAGCATCCTGTCCCATGGGTCGGTGGGTATTTGATTGTAACGGTGTTAATTTTGGTCCTGATTGGTGGTCAGATTGGGCAAGACCTCTTTCCCAACGTTGAGAGTGGTCAATTCAAGTTTCGTCTTAAGGCGCCTTCAGGGACGCGCGTAGAGGATACCGAGCTGATTACCTTAAAGGCATTGGATATCGTGAAGCAGGCGACCCATAACAATGTCGATATCACCCTAACCTATGTGGGGATGCAGCCCTCCAACTATGCTTCCAGCTTAATCTTCTTGTGGACCAGTGGTCCTCACGAGGCGGTTGTCCAGGTTGGACTTAAAAAGGATTCGGGAATCGATATTCCCCAACTGAAGGAAGATTTACGAGCTCGTTTTGGCAAAGAACTTCCCGGAACAAGGGTTTCCTTTGAACCTGCCGATTTGGTGAGCCAGGTATTGAGCCAGGGGGCTTTGACGCCGGTTGAAGTTGCCGTAACGGGTAAAGGGATTCAAACCGATATTGAGTTCGCCGATAAAATCAAGACTCAATTGGAGAAAGTGCCATTTCTGCGTGATGTGCAGTATGCGCAATCTCTTCATTATCCGACGATCAATGTGAATATTAATCGGGAAATGGCCGGCCAGTTAGGTTTAACGGTTCAACAACTGAGTAAGTCTATTGTGGCAGCCACCTCTTCAACGCGATTTACCCAGCCCAACTACTGGATGGATAACAAGAGCGGTAACGTTTACCAGGTTGAGGTTCAAATTCCACAAGATCGGATGGCTTCTATTAATGATTTGCAAGCCATTCCGGCTACGGATGATCCTTCAGGCCATCCTTCGATCGGTGATGTGGCCAAACTCAATTATGGAACCACGTATGGTGAGATTGATCGTCTTAATAGCCAACGGATGGTTACTTTAACGGCCAACATTCAGAATAAAGACTTGGGTGCTACAGCCAAAGCGGTGAATAAGGCTATTGAAGATGCTGGAACGCCCCCTCGCGG
>JANWKX010000180.1 GCA_025451145.1 Vampirovibrionales bacterium | reverse complement strand
TCAGCGGCTGGCGTATCTAGTACGCAAGATGGCTCAACGGGCCTATCATCGGATTACTTGTTAACCGATCCGGCTTATCGGGAGTCCTATCTGCAAAACCTAGTCCCCTATTCCGGCGGGGGCCCAAGCATCTTAATGTCCAACTCACCGGTTCAGCAGGAACTCGGGTTGAGCGGCGATATGACGAATTGGCAAAACAATTATGAGCAGGAAGTCCAGCAGGAAATTGCTCAAGAGCAAGCCTACCAAGATGAAATGCAGGCTCAAGAACAGCAAGCCCTTGCCCAACAGCAAGCCTTAGCCCAGCAGCAGGCTCAGGCTCAGCAGCAGGCACAGCAGCAACAACAACAGCAACAGCAGCAGCAACAACAGCAGCAGCAAGCTCAGGCCAAGCAGCAGATGCAACAGGCAATTAGCCAGCTCCAGTCAGATTATGACAAGGTTAATAGCCAATTTAAAAAGACTAATAATAATAAGGGATTTTTTGGTGGTATTTGGGATGGTCTGAAAAACGCTATCGGTTGTCCGAGTAACGACAATGGGCCAGATCCACGGCGTTTATTAGGCTTAATTGGTCTGAATCAGAGTGACGGCAGTAATGCCACACAGTCTGATCTGAATAAGGTGAAAGGCCAAATCGCACAGTTAACGACTCTCATGAACAATGGCGATACCCAAGGCTTTTCCAAATTGTATCAGCAAATTACCGGAAAAGACTCGGGATTGACCGAGTTATCACAACATGTTCAAAGTTTTTGCAGTAACCAAGATGCCGGTAGCAAAGGACTTATATTGGCTGGCGCGACAATTCTTGGAGCCGCGATCACAGTTGCAACGTTAGGAACAGGCGCACCTATTGGCGCATTGATTATAGGAGGCGCTATTGCGACCGCTGGCTTAAACGTTGCTGGAAACGCTATTGAGACTGGCACCGAAAATAAGGATGTCGGGAACTATTTCTCGAGCGGTGAATGGCAAGGTGATGCCGTTAAAGGCGCAGTCGCTGGCGCTACAGCGCCCGTCGCAGCAGGAGCCGGCAGCTTGGTTTCTGGAACTGTTACTGGTGTGGTTGGTGATGGCGCGATTGCTTCAACTGTCGCTGCATCGGCGAATATGGCGACCCAGGGTGCCTTATTTAGTGGTAACCTGAACGCAACCCAAGCTGTTATGGATGGCGATTCGATGGATCAAGTTGCTGGTGCTTGGGTTAGCGGTGCTGAACAAGGCGCAGTTACGGGTGCAGTGCTTGGTGGTACAACCCATATTGTTGGCGGTAGCGCTGACTTCGTATTAAGTAAAACCCCAGGTGTCAGTACTGTCTATGGTGGTTTACAAGATGGCCTTGATGGCCTGCAATCCAAGGTTTTTACTAAGGAAGGCCTCTATGGCAAATTTAAAGGCGGCGCTAATAGTCAAGCAATTCCGGTAGCTCCGGCAAGTGCTGCAAGTCCGACAGGTGCGGCAAGTCCGACAGGTGCTGCAAGTCCGACAGGTACTGCAAGTCCAACAGGTACTGCAAGTCCAACAGGTGCTGGAGCTGCAACAACTACTTCACTTATGCCGCAAGACTTGCTTGATGCTCAGGATGAACTTCAGACCGCTTTAACGACATATAGAGCTGGATCGCCAACAGATGTGGATAATCTAAGAGCAGTTGGTGATGCCTATAATCATGCATCTGACATTGCAGATCAACTTACTCAAGCAGGTACAGCTTCCCAAGTTAACTTAGCAGCTGCCGGAAGCTCCGATACCGAAATGCTTAAGATCATGTCGCAATATGGGAAACTTCCGCCTGATCCTGCGGCTTCTACAGCGAATCCTTCTAACGGATCTAATCCGAATCCTAAGACGAGCCTTGCACGTCGAGCATTCAACAGACTTTTAGGCAGAAAGAATACTACTTCTGGAGCCCCTAAGACCTCACTTGCTTCAAAATTAAGCCCCAGAAAATTCTTCAGTATCACCACAGCAGGACCAAGGCTTCTGGCTTCACTTCCTTACACTGGGGCTGCTGCGGGGCTTGGTGAATATAGCTCAATGATGAACGACCCGACCTATGTCGCCATGGCTCAAGCGGATCAGCAGCAACAGCAAGCTGCAGCCACCGATCCAAACGCCGCATCGACTGGCACTGGTTACCCACCGGGCTACGATCCCACTACAGGTTACCCACCGGGTTATAGTACATCACTTTACCCACCGGGTTATGACCCAACAACGGGATATCCACCAGGCTACTACGACCCAAATACGGGCTACCCACCGGGTTATAACCCAACAACGGGTTACCCACCAGGTTATAACATATCGATGGGCGATTCAGGATATGATTCATCGATGGGATATCCAGGGTACACCACACAACCGATTCCTGGTTATACCGGAACCCCAGGTGGCACACCCTACCAGTTAGGTTACTACCCCGGTCTGCAAGGTAACGGTCTGGCAACCACCAATCCTTACAATCCCTACTATCAACAAAACCCTTACTACTACTCTTCTCAAACGGCTTAATTTAAAAGCACAGGCTCACGTTAAAGAAAAAATATAGGCAGGGATTATAGCAGACTTTAAACCGCTTTAGCGTGCTTCCTACCGTTTTGACGGCTTTTATCGGCGCTTCTCGCCTTTGGGTCACGCGGCTTAAACTTAAAGGGTTTTGATGATTTTGACGAGGGCCCTTTTCGGGGTTTATGTGAAGCCGGCTTCTCTCCAATCGATTGGGGGGAGCCTTTTAAGCTTTGAAGCTGGTTTGCCGAACCAAAGGTAAAGGCCAATCCTGTATTGCCTGCACGCCCGGTTCTGCCAATCCGGTGCAGGTAATTTTCATGACTTTCCGGAACATCAAAGTTAAACACCGCTTGAACGTTCTGGACATCAATGCCACGGGCAGCCACGTCAGTAGCCACTAATACATGAACAGCCCCTTTGCGAAAGCGCCCCATCACGCTCGTTCGTTTGTTTTGGGACAGGCCGCCATGGAGTGCCTCGGCAGGATAGCCTTGTTCCTGAAGCGCTTCAGCCAATTGATCCACCTGGCGCTTTGTATTGCAAAAAACCAAGGCCCGCTTGAGTTGATGAACCTCAATTAAGCGGGTCAAGAAGCCCAGTTTGGACTTAGAGGAGGTTTCAATATACTCCTGTTGAATCTGCGGCTCGGTGAACGGCTCAGAGGCAATTTGAATATGTTGCGGGTTTTGCTGATAGCGCTTGGTCAGCTCCAAAATGGCTTTGGGCATGGTGGCTGAGAATAAAACGGTTTGTCTGCCTTGCGGCGTTTGATTCAAGATAGACTCAATGTCTTCCCTGAATCCCATATCCAACATTTCATCAGCTTCATCCAGAATGACGGTCTTCACGCCTTCTAGCCTGAAAGACCCTCTTCTCAGATGATCCAGCATTCTCCCTGGGGTTGCCACCAGGATTTGAGGGCGTTTTCTAAGGGCTTTTAACTGACGATCAATGGGTTGCCCGCCATAGATCGAGACTGCCGTCATACCCGGCTTATATTTTGTGAGCTTCCGAAATTCATCGGCAACCTGCATTGCCAGTTCTCGGGTTGGGCACAGGACGACCCCTTGAATCCGCTTATCAGTGCTATCGAGACCTTCGATCATTGGGATGGCAAAAGCCGCCGTTTTACCGGTGCCTGTCTGGGCTTGACCGATAATATCCAATTTTTGAAGCAAAAGCGGTATCGCTTGCGCCTGGATAGGCGATGGGGTTTCAAAAGACATGTCTTTTATGGCGCGAAGTATCTCCGGGCTAAGCCCTAAAGACTCAAAATTCATCATTGAGCTTGGTTCTCCAAATTAGTCACAGTTATGATTGAGGTTCTGTTTCAAGGTCTCTCAATGCATCAATGACCAGAGCCCCCATTTTGGAAACCAAGGCTTAAAAGAACTTGAAGATGAAATGGAGTCGGCGGTTAAGCCGACTCAAATTGAAAGCACTTACGAACTGGCTGAACTAGCCATAGCAGATGGTCCGCTGGACCGTCCGCCGCCTTTGCGTTGGCCGCCAAAGGTCGTTTTCTTACGGTATTTACGAGCGTTTTCCTTGTTGCGCAATGCTTTTTCTTTTTTTTGATTATTCTTGGCCATCAGTGCGGCTCCTTAATAAGACGACTGATAACATTCCCGACAATAAACAGGCTTTGAGCCGTTTGGTTGAAAGGGAACTTGGGTTTCTATACCGCAACCGGAACAGACTGCTGGGTACATTTGGCGCTGTGGCCTGTCCCCGAATCGATTAAAGTTGCTATAACCACCGCCTCGGTTTTGTTTTGCGGTATCGCGGCACGGTTTACATTTTCTGGGTGGCTGAAACCCTTTAGATTCGTAGAATTCTTGTTCTTCAACGCTAAAATTGAATTCTGTGTTACAACTAGCGCATTGAATGACTTTATCAGCTAAAACAGACATGAATAGACCTCTTTTTGGGATCACTGACTAACCGATCTCGAGTAGAGGTCCGTTATTAGTAGAGATTTAAAACAAACCTGGACTTAAAATCGTTAACAGCATTATGAGCGCCTCAACGTTATTTTACAACCCTCCAGATTGGCATCATCAATTTGAGCTAACTTGTGTCGATGGACTGTCAGGGATTAGGGATGATTGCAGGACGATAGGCAATCGTTTTTGTAAAGAGCGCCTTGCTTGCGTAGGGATAAATCTACAGTGGCCATAGGATTGGGCATTGCAAGCATTGAATTATGATAAAGACTTTTAGAACAACAGGATACTCTTCAAATGGAATTGAATCCCCGTCGGTTAAGAATGATTGCTTTTGGCATTGTCATCGTTGCAAATCTTGGATTCGCATGCGCTGTATATGGCATCGGTCCCATCCTTAAGGCCTTTCACTTCTACGCATCGATTTTTTCCCAAGACTCGGTTTTTTCCCACGAGGCGAAAGCGCATCAATTTGATTCTGCCACTGCCCAGGAAATTTATGGCAGCAGGCTCAACCAATGCCTATCCCTGAAATCCAAGCAGGCTCCTCATGCTGGATTTATTCAAACCATCGTTGCGCCGACCGATCGAGATGCCGGGATTGTCCATCAAGACAGGCTAAATCATGAAATTTATGCGCAACATAATCAGCAATTTCACCTGCCTGGTTTGCCCAATCAATACGATCTGAGACAGGATCAATGCACTGGGACTGTGACTATCAAAGTCTATTCGCCAAAGGAGATAGCCCATCATACTGTTTTACAAATCATTTTGGTGCATGGAACCAATAATATTCATTTTGACTCCTATGGCACTTCGGGATCGGATTGGCAGGTGCCTGGTTTTGCTTCTCAAAAGGAAGCGGCGGATAACTATCCCTATTCGGAAAAATATCCGGAGATTGTTCAAAACCAAGTTGCTAAAAACTGGATACCCCCAAATATTCCTCAAAAAGCACAGGCCATTGCGTTATTCAAAGTTTCAAGAGACGGGCAAATAGAGGATATCCATTTTAAAACGCCTTCGCCCATCGCCTCCGTCAATGAAGCGGCTATAAACGCCATCCGGAAATCTGCTCCGTTCCCAGCGTTTCCCGACAGTTACCAGCAGAATTCGGTGTGGGTTGAGTTTACCTTTGATGATTTTCCGAAAG
>JANWKX010000179.1 GCA_025451145.1 Vampirovibrionales bacterium | reverse complement strand
GTCATGCGAGTGGGTCTGAGGCCTGAGAGTGTCCAGTGAATGGGTTGCGGTGAAATACTCAGTCAAGGTCATGCGGTACATGGGAACCAGCCTATACCAAAGCCGCTTCCTGCTGAAACTCAAATTCAATCAACGCTTTTGGCGCTTCATAGGTTTGCCGGTAAATGGCTGCCTGACCTCTCGATTCTTCAACAGAGAACTCAATGGTTCTAATGGCCGCTTCAGGATATTGCGCTTGGAGCTTTTCAAGCGTCTTGTGGCAAAGATATTGGGCCAACCGTTCGGCGCTGGTATTGGGAATGGGAAGAATGACCACGTCTCGTTTTGGAAATACCCAACGATCCGACTGTTGATAAACGGCTTCCACTGAAGAGCCTTCGGTTTTGATTTGAAGGTAAGGGCTGAATTGAGGGAGGAGGGTCCGGTGATCAATGGCATCACAGACGGCCTTTACAATGGGCTTAATGTGAAGAAAATCAATAAAAATATCCTGGGTATGGTTTAAAACCCCTTCAATTTGCATTTGGACTTGATAATTATGGCCATGAAGCTCTTCACGGGTGCCATCCTCGAAAATTAAAAAATGGGCGGCGGCGAAGTTAAAATATTCCTTGTAAATCCGAATCCCAAAGGTTTCCATCATCGCGTTTCCTAGTTTCTATTCCCCTTATTGTAGCCAAAAGAGACCCAAAAGCGAAAAATCCGGAACGCCCATTTTTCTGGGGTTTTAAATGCGCCTGGCCAATGGCTTGATGTAACAACCCATCTTAATGGTTAATAGACTTCAATAGGCCGATTCCGGTATAACTGAAAAGTGTGTTAATTGGTGTTATGATTTGGGTCATAGGCGTTTTATGAGTGGAGTGCCTGTTTCTGTTGATCCATCTGGTGTTGATTAAGGGGAGAATTCCATCAAAATGACGCGATCTCCAAAGGCATCGAAGCCACCCAAGCGGATTCAATTGCTTCGGCGCGATCTACCCCCATTGAAACTTCATGAGTGGAATACGGTTCCCTCCCAGATTGCAGGGTATCTCGGTCGCCTGATTGAAAAGCATGCAGGATCCGGCGCTCAACTGGAGTTGCCTTCCCTGGCCGTCCTGGCCGAATTTTTCCAGTGCTGTGAAATGGATATCTTAGGCGCCCTGAATGAGCTTCGACAGCAGTCTTTCACTTATGACGTCCATGGGCTTGATACACCCCTCTCTTTAAGCAATCCTTTAAACCGGAAATATATCGGTTTGAAACCCAAGCCAAACGCGACATCACGAATGTATTTGGATCCGTTGAGTTTTAGGCGTTTGGATGTGTTGCCGCCATTGCTCCCGCTCTCGGCAGGTGGATTTCAAGATAACCAGTCTCGGCTAAATCCGCCAATGCCAGCGCCAACAGGCATTATATAAGCTTTCAGAAGGGATGCCATCTTGAAAGTTGCCGTTTTTAACACAAAGTCTTATGACAAAGAATTTTTATGCCTGTCCAATGCGAACTATCATCATGATCTGACTTTTTTTGAACCCCATTTGAGCTTGGAAACGGCGCCTTTAGCTGCCGGTTATCCAGCAATCTGTGTTTTTGTGAACGACATTTTGGATGCTTCGGTATTGCAGACCTTGTCCCAACAAGGTACAAAGCTGATCGCTTTGAGGTGTGCCGGGTATAACAATGTCGATCTGGAGGCTGCTCAATCTCTTGGAATGACTGTGGTTCGGGTTCCGGCTTATTCGCCCTATGCTGTGGCTGAATATACCGTTGGGATGATGCTGGACCTGAATCGAAAAATCCATCGGGCCTATAGTCGTGTTCGGGAAGGCAACTTTTCCTTGGAAGGATTGCTGGGCTTTGATTTTTATGGGAAAACCGTTGGCATTCTGGGGATTGGTAAAATTGGCGCCATTGTCTGCCGTATTTTGAACGGGTTTGGCTGTAAGGTTCTGGCGTTTGATCCTTATGCCAAGCCCGCAATTCAAGAGGAGCTTGATCTTAGGTTGGTGTCCAAAGAAGCGCTTTTTGCGGAATCGGATATTATTTCGCTTCACTGCCCGTTAACCCCTGAAACCTTTCATATCATTGATGCCCATTCCATTGAGCAGATGAAGCCTGGGGTTATGTTGATCAATACCAGTCGAGGGGCTGTCATTGATACCAGAGCGGTCATTGAGGGCCTAAAGTCCGGGAAGATCGGCACCCTGGGGATGGATGTTTATGAAGAGGAAGGTGATCTGTTTTTCCAGGATTTATCTTGCCAGGTCATCAAAGATGATGTGTTTACACGGCTTTTAACCTTTCCAAATGTTTTAATCACTGGACATCAGGCCTTTTTTACCAAAGAGGCCTTGACTCATATTTCAGAAACAACATTGTCCAATATTTCGGATATTGAGGCAGGAAGACCCTGCCCGAATCAGATTAAGGCAGAAGCCTCCTATGCGGTAGCGGCGACAGCATCATCCGGCCACTAAGCTAATAAAAGGGTAAGGCCCCATGCGTTTCTGCATTTCTATTTGAGAGGCAGGGGCCAATTTTGTCCTTTATTAAAGATGGGGGATCGTTAGAAATGTTAAGTTTTATTAAGTTTTTGAGGGCAGAATAGAGGTCTTCAACACGCTTTTTAAACAAATGTTAATTTGTTTTTATTAAATAATTATTTGATTAAAAGTGACCTTTGGACAGGGTTTTGAGGGATAATTATCCATTAATTTGTGCCTTACTGCCTTTTCCAGGGGCTGATTTTAGGATTTTTCGACTAAACAGATGATTCGTCTCCTCCGTGGAATTGAGATAACTGTTTTCAGATCCTCAGAGAAGGCAAAAAGACGGTCCAAATTGTTTTAATCCATATAGAGCTATACAGGGTAAAAGTTTGAGGAATGGGTATAGTGACCTCCAAGATCACGACAAAAGGTTCTGGAAACCCAAAACAGACGACACAGCCTGATAAGACCTTACTTCAGGCGTCCCGGTCCTATACGGTGTTAAACCACCTGGACCCGAAGGCGACGTATTTTATTCCGATGGAACCAGCCGTTCAATCCTTAACGGCACAAGAGCTGATGCTTGCCGAGTTACAGGCTGCCCGGTTACTCAATATCGGGATGCCTGCAGATCCCAAAGCGTTTATCGCTTTATTGGAAGCCAGAATTGCTGAAATTACCGGTACCAAGCGCAATGCCATCCTGATTCTGGATGAAGAATCCGGTACCTATACCTGCCTAAATGATGAAATTCACGAAGAATATGCCCAGGTTCCTCGCGAACTAACCTGGATTTCCGATACCTACTTGCAGGATCTCCTGGGATCAGAGCAGGTGATTCATAGCTTTTTACAATTGGACGGCAATATTTTCGGGATTGTGGCCATTGCCGATAAGCTGGATGGCAGCGCCTTTACCCGATGGGATGAATTGCTTCTGGAACAACTCAACCAGTATTTATCGGTTCAAATCAACCATTTTCTCACGTTGAAGCGTTCGCTGGTCTTGCCATCCATTCAAAAGATATTGCTTCAACTCTCCAATGCCTTGTTATCGGCTGTGGATTCCACGGCCATCTATCAAGCGGCCATGGAGATTCTCTGTCAGGAGCTGCCCTTTACAGCAGGCCAGTATATCTTTCTGGACAGGGAATCAGGAACAGGGCATGTCCAGTTTCAAATGGGTGAAAACGGGTTTGAAATTCAAGCGCCGGGTAAAACTGTCGAACAGTTTGCCTCGATGTTGAGTTTATTTCAATCACAGGTCTGGAAGTACCCATATCTCTATCTGAAAGGCGAGATGCTGGGCGATAAATCGTTTGCAGAGCTTTTTGGTTTGCCAGATGTGGTCTCGGTCTTATTCCTGCCCTTTATTTCTTCTGATAACCAGATTGAAGGGGCCTTGGTTCTGTTTCAACAGAAAAATCAGGTTCCACTCTCTAAAGATGCTTTAAGCGCTTTGGAACAAGCGCCTGGGTTGATCGCTTCAGCCTGTGCCCGGGCCGAAATTCTGGAAAAGGCTTTGGAATTAGCCACAACCGATGAGTTGACCGGCGCTGTGAATCGACGAGGGTTCTACAGCCAGTGTGATGCTGAGGTTGACAGAGCCCGTCGTAACCAACGGTCTATGTGTATTGCCATTATCGATGTCGATCACTTTAAATTGCTGAATGACACCTATGGTCACCTGGCTGGCGATCAGATTTTACGCCGGTTGTCAGAGCTGATTCATCAAAATATTCGTAAGAGTGACTTACTCTGCCGATTCGGTGGTGAAGAATTTGCCTTGTTACTCCCTGAAACCAGCCTACGCGCTGCCATGGAGTTATTGGAACGTTTACGCCGCAAGGTGGAACGATTGAATTTTCAAACCGATGTCGGTCCTGTAAAAGTGACGTTCAGCGGAGGCATTGATTTAATCGATATCGATGCTGCGCTGTCCAAGGGAAGCTTGCAACTGGTCTCCGAGAGCCTGGCCCGTGCGGATGAAGCGCTTTATGAAGCCAAACAGTTGGGCCGCAATCGGATTATCTCGGCACGAGAATAAAAAGCCTGAGGATTTACTCCGAAGCTTGGCCACCTTCCGGTGAAGGGGCTTTAGGCGCATTCGGACTATCTGCCAGGATATAGTTTTGAAATCGTTGATGGGCGGTCAGGGTGTTTTGATTAAGCCATTCCCCAATGGGCTGACGATAATGCCAGATCAAGTTTCCCAAAGCCCCAGTCATCGTGAGCAAGAACGCCGTATTCGCCCCACGATACAGGCCTGGGAGAAAGCCGTGTTTAGAGGCGGTTCTTAAAAGCTGCCAAATGCCAATCAGGCCGCTTGGAAACCAGGCAAAGCCAATACCCTCCATGAAGGTCGAAAAAGGGGTTCGAGGCCCCTCTTGTTGTCTGGGTTCAGCCATGCCGGTTTCAAGAGGCATCGGGGACATCATGCCCGGTGGGGCCATGGGCGGCATTGAGGCTGGATAGCCTAATGGCGCCATTTGTGGAGCGCTGGACCACTGAGGATAAGGCGGATATTGAGGGGGATAGCCATAATTCATCGGCACAGGCATGGGGGGATAAAATTGAAAGGGGCTTCCCATATCATCCGGCTCCTAGGGCATCTCTTTGAAACGGGATTTGTCTCAATACATTCAGCGCATTGCACAGATCCGCTCATCAGTATTAACACCAATGACC
>JANWKX010000178.1 GCA_025451145.1 Vampirovibrionales bacterium | reverse complement strand
TTTAAACTGCTTTTCAAAAGAGGCTTGTCATTCAGAACCCCATGCTTATCCATATAGCCGGTACCAGCGCCTACCAAAGCCCCTACACCCAGGCCTTTCAAGAGTGACCCGTGGCCATGGTCGGCAAACAAGCTGAGAACCGTTCCGGCAGCAGCACCCACGGCCGCGTCTTTCACCACCGGATTTTTCCAAGCGTCCTGAAGCTTGTTCTCAACCTTGGCTTTTAAGGGCTTATCCGGCACATAACGATACGTGTGAGTGGAAGCATTGTACACCTTATGATACGTCGTATCCGCCTTTACTTGAGGCATAACCCCCATCAAACAACCTGTGAGAGCTAACAGCACCATGGTCCTGGTCATTACGCTTTGAATTAACATCACACGACTCCTCAACATGCCTTCAGACAAATCACGATTTTTCTTTATTGTAACTTGATTTGACGAGCCTGCCGAGAGAAGGTTCCGTAGCAAGATGATTGGTTTGACAAACTCAGTTCGTGTGACGGGCAATTTTTTTCATGGCCGTTTCGGCTCTTAATCGGACATCGGGCTCCGGTTTTGCTTTGGCCTCTGACAGAATCTGAAGCACTTCACTGGAGCACATGCCAATTTCCCCCAAAGCCCAAATACAAAGGGCAATCACGGGCACGCTCTCTTCATTTCGAATGGTCTTGACCAATGCTGGCACCGATTGCTCTGCCTGTAATTCTCCCAATTGCCAGGCCGCAATACAGCGGGCATCTGCTGCCCCAGAGGAGAGTATATCAATGAGATAAGGCAATGCTTTATGGCCCAGCTCTCCCAAGGCTTCTGATGCGCTGGCAAAGACCGTATTGCTTTTATCCTGTAAGGCCTGGACCAACAATGGCGCTGCCGCTTCCTGGTGAGTCATTCCCAAGGCCTGGATCACATAATTCCTGACCGTATCGTTATGATCCTGAGAATGAGGCCTTAAGATTTGGAAAGGACGCTCTCCAGAGATTTTACCTAAAGCCAAAGCCACGGCACTTCTGATACCTGGGTCCTCCTCCTGATCCTGAAGAATCTCCTCAAATAAGGGGAAGTAGTCTGATTCAAATTTGCCGACAATAACCAACAAAGCATCCAAACGGGTCTGTGATGACTGCTTTTTTTCCCTGAGTGTATTAATCGCATCTTCAATCATAATGTGAACTCTCTATTGGTCTCGAATGTCTAGCAAATCGTGTTTAAAACCAGAATTAGAGGAATACAGCTAATAATGAAACAGTTTTTCAGAATGGCTACCCCCATCATTCGTGATTATTGCCGTTTCGGACATAGGCTTCTCACGCTAGCCTTGCTACTCGTTGCAATGATGAGTATTCCTATGGCATGGGTACCCTGCCAGGCCCAAAATCCTCAAGTGGGCGTCATTCTTCCTGAGACCCAGTTAACCCTGCCCGAATCGCTCCATCAAGCACGTGATAAGGATTCGCTCCTATTACTATTAAAGCAGGTGTTTGGTGATTTTTCAACTATACAATTGAAAGAATTATCGACTTATAAGGGGACCATGCTATTCGTTCCCATGATGGATGAATCCGCGATACCGGTTCTCAAGGCACTTCAAACCCAGCCCCTTCCACAAACAACCCAAGTCTTTATTTTACCCATGCTCTCTGAAAGTACGCCTCAATTAACCGAGGCCCTAGAATCCATGGGGTTTCATATTCATGGGATGACCTATAGTCATCATGGTCTGTATCTCAGTTCCCAACTTGCCATGAAGCACATCTATTTGCCCATTGGGTCACCCATCTTACTGGCCGAATCCGATCAAAAACCTCTGGCGACTTGGGGTTCTCATGTCCCGGCATTGGTCCAATCGGGGAATGTGTTTTTATTCAACTGGAACTGGGGACGCCGCTTATCGCCGGTTGCCATGAAAAGTCTCTTGAGCCAAGTGGTTCCTCAGGAACTTTTTGCCACAACATTAACGCAGCAAGCGGTGATTACCCAACCCGAACCGCCTTTGTCAGTGAAAAGCGTAAAATCTGAACCCAAGCCTCAACCTGCCCAGCAAGCTCCTGTCAAAATGGCGACTCAGCCACCTCAACAGGTTATGTTCAGTCCGCCCAATCCATCCCCCAGCGTAAAATCCCAGACGATAGCCCCCCCTAGCAAGGATCAGGACTCAACGCCCTCTGAACTCTATGACTTTGATGGCCTCAGTACTGAAGCCCTCCATAAACGTCGAAACGTTGAAACCCAATATGCCATGGCCAGCTTTTATAATGATCGGATGCGAGAACTCGCCGATTTGGAGGACAATATCCGCCAAATGATTCAAGCCAATACTGCAAATCCTTCCCAGCAACAGGCCCTTCAAAACGCTTTGAACCAAGCTAATGATACAAAAAGCCATTTTGAAACGGCCTGGTTTCAACAGAATTATGGTCCAGCCCTTGCCGATTTTGAACAAAGCAAAGGGATATTGACCAAATCCTTGTTTAACTTTGTCCCCGATGCCCAAATCGAAGGGCGTGCCATCTGGCTGGATAGAGGCAGCATTGTCAAAGCAGGAAATCCACAAAACTTAAGACGATTGATCCAGCACATTGCAGCAGCAGGGTTTAATATCATTTATTTTGAGACCGTTAATGCGGGCTATCCCATTTATCCCAGTCATTTAATTGATCAAAACCCTCAGGTCAATGGATGGGATCCGCTGGCTATTGCCGTGGATGAAGCCCATAAAGATGGCATGGAGCTTCATGCCTGGGTTTGGACCTTTGCTGTTGGGAATACGCGCCATAATAAAATCCTGGGTCAGCCCATGTCATTTCCTGGCCCTATTTTAAGTAAGCCCGAAATGGCAAGCGAAGCTTTGTTAGGACGTCATGGCGAAATGGTTTTACCTGAACAATACGAATACTGGTTGAGCCCGGCCAGCTTTAAAGCCAGAGCTTTTTTAACATCCTTATTTTCTGAGATTGTTCAGAATTACAAAGTGGACGGGCTACAGTTGGATTACATTCGCTATCCATTCCAGAAACCTCTGACACCCATGGGCCTTGAAGACTTTGCCGTCAATCGTTTTCGCTCAGAAACCGGTTTGGATTTAAGCCAGCCTTCGGATTTTACCACCAAGGCCTGGGATGCCTGGAAGGCGTTTCAAGTCACGACCTTTGTCCGGGATTTAAGCATGCACTTGAAGTCGATTAATCCCCAGCTTAAGCTCTCAGCGGCCGTATTCCCACTGACCAGAAACGGCAGAATGCGAATGATTCAGCAAGATTGGGAAACCTGGGTAAAATACGGCTGGATTGACACCTTAAGCCCCATGGCTTATAGCAAAAGCCCAAGGTCCTTGCGTCGCCTGGTGAATTACATCGATAATATTTCCGGGAATAAGATTCTCGTTTACCCGGGGCTATCTTTACGAAAACTCAATCCCATTGAGCTACTGGATACGTTGGAGATTTGTCGGCAAACAGGCGTCATGGGAACCACCTTGTTTGCCTTTACCCAGTTGGATCGAGATAAGCAACTACTCCTGGAAACAGGTCCCTACAAACTTCGAAAAGCCATCCCACCTCATCGGAGCCCGATTTATGCCAGTCAGGAATTGGTCAAAACAGCTCAGGATGTGACTGCTTCCATTCAACAATCCACCTTGAATCCGGTAAGCCATCAACAACTTCAATCCATTCATGATGTGTTATCCCGGATTGCCCAACGACTAGGGGTACTCAAACAATCTCAAGATGAGTTCCAAATCAATAGCACATTGTCCAGTCTTAAAGATGAGTCTCGGGTTCTCAGCAACCAGATGGACAGGCTCAAGACATTGGAACATAGCAATGTTCTGAGCTTACAAATCCGTGTGCTCAAAGAGTCTCTGGCGAAAGTGGTCAGAATGGTTGATTATACAACCTTCCAAGTCGCTTCGATTCATCAGTACAGGCAAGTCGGCAGCGTGGCGAACATTCACTAGGAATGAGTTTCTAAGGCAAGTTCAGCTTGAGGCGAAGCCATTGGCGTACTGAACAGTTGAAATAAAAAATCAAAGCTTTTCAACGGCTGTTCAATGCGATGCCCCCAGTAATAGGCCAGAAATCGATGCGCCTTTAAGGCATTACACTGGAATGCAAGCTGATGGGGCTGAGACAACAGCCCCAGTGTCACTGAGGAAACATTGACCTTAATGACATGGCTTATCTGTCCTTCGCACCGGTGACACAACACGCCACCCAAATCCCTTGAAAAAGCATAATAGGGATAGGCCTGTAAATCGATATCGATATCACAACTCACGCATTGGTTCAGAATAGGCGTATATCCAGTGACTCTCAGCATCTCCTGATGAAAAACCAATGAGGTGGAAACCCAATCTTGGGCCGGATCATTCAATTGACTCAATGACTCAGACAGGATGGAAAATATCAGGGGGCTTTCTGGATCGTTTTCCCGGCCCAGCCGCCGTATGATTTCCGTACAAATCGACGCCACGGCCATTCGTTCCAGGTCACTTCGAAGGTGGGAAAAAGAGGCCACTCGTTCGTAATGGCACAGCGTGTGTAAATTTCGACCCGTTGCCAAAAAAAGACGATTGAGGGTCAAGGCCTCACAGGCTCCGGCAAGCTTACTCGTCGCTTTTTTAACCCCCTTGGCAATGGCACGGAGTTCACCATGTTCTGCGCTGTAAAATGAAACCACATAATCGGCTTCCCGATAGGGGGTTGCTTTCAGGCAAATCGCTTGGGCATCAATATGGGTCATACCCATTATTTTAGCCTTCAAAACACGGGTTGCCAAATGCAAACGAACCCGTTCAACAGGGTCCACTATTCAGAGGACCCCCTGATTGAAAGTTGCGTTTTACAATAATTTTTAAAGGAAAAGAGAGTATGTTCTCGCATGCTGATTGAAGAATTGCTTTCGGATGCCGTGAAGCAGGGAGCCAGCGATATTCACATTTCCGCTGGATTACCGCCAATATTAAGACTTTATGGACGTTTATTGCGGACAGAAATGCCGCCGCTCTCCAAGGAAGAATCTCAACGATTGATCTTTAGCATCCTGAGCCAGGAACAACGCCGTACCCTGGAGCAAAATTGGGAATTGGATTTTTCATACGGCATTCAAGGCGTGGGCCGCTTTCGGGTCAACGTCTATAAATCGTTAGGCTGCTATGCGGCTGCTTTACGGGTCATCACCAATAAAGTCCCTACTTTCGAAAGCCTTGGCCTACCACCGGTGGTCAAAGAGGTTTCTGCCAAGCCTAGAGGATTAGTCTTGGTCACTGGCGCAACAGGCAGCGGGAAATCCACAACATTAGCCGCCATGATCGACTGGATCAACGAAAATCGGGGCGAACATATCCTCACCATTGAAGATCCCATTGAATACTTGCACACCT
>JANWKX010000177.1 GCA_025451145.1 Vampirovibrionales bacterium | reverse complement strand
TTCCAGTCCCGAACCGACATATAGGCCAGACGTCCCGCCTGTTCATAATCGTTACCGGCCCCGCTGGAGACATCCCCCAGCCCATGATAATAGACATCCTCGGCGACCCGACCGGCAAACATATGACAGAGTTCTTTTTCAACATCGTTCCGCGTAAAGAACAGCTGATCGCTTCGTTCTTTGCCGACCAGCCCCAAGGCCGTGCCGACATTTTGAATGTTGCGGGCGATATTGGTGACAATGGTCAGGTGATCATCGTTTAAATAACCGATAAGGGCATGGCCAAAGGCCTCATGTACCGTAACCCGGCGAAAATCACGAGGCGAAAAACCGCTGACATCTTTGGGCAGGCCAAAAAGAATTTTCTCTATGGCTTGATTCAAATCCTGCTGGGTAATCACGCCGCTCTTTGGCGTTGCACTATGCATAATCCTTTTTCGAGCGATCAAGGCGGCTTCGTTTACCACATTTTCAATCTCCGCCCCGGTCATCCCGTGCATTTGCTTGGCGAGAGTTGCCGTATCGATATCATCGGCAAAGGCTTTATGGCCCGCTTTCATGGATTTCTCCGCCAGCTTGCCTTTTAAAATCTCCTCCCGAGCCTGAGACGTCATTGGGGCATTGAAAATGATCTTTTTATCAATCCGTCCCGGACGCGTGATGGCTGGATCCAGCTCCTCCGGTGGTGAGTTGGTGGCCGCGATAAAAATCACAGGTGCCCCTTGCTCAAACCCGTCCATTTCCTTTAAAAGCTGGTTAAGGGTTTGATCATGCTCGGAATCACTACCGCTGTTCAGTCCCTGGCCAAATTGACGCTTCTTGCCGATGGTTTCAAACTCGTCCATGAAAATAATAACGGGCTTTTTCTCTTTTGCACTCAAGATTCGGGCATAGCGGTATAAATCCCGAATACGGCTGGCCCCTACACCCACCAGCATTTCAATAAACTCTGCACCGCTAGTCTGGATAAAGGGGACATTGGCTTCACCGGCAATGGCTCTGGCGCTCTTGGTTTTACCGGTTCCAGGTGGCCCCATCAGTAATAGCCCTTTGGGTAAAGTTTCTCCCACCATATTGGTTGGATTATCCAGAAAACCCACCATTTCCCGAAGCTCTTCCACGACCTCGTCAATCCCTCTCAGGTCACTCAGCTTATCCCCCGGACGATCGACCACCGCTCCATTGGCAGCGCTGGTGTTTGAGAGCCCCAACATTTTTTTCGTGGACGAAGAGCCTTGACCGCCAAAGGTTCCGCCACCGAAAAAGCGTCCCCCTGTTTTTTTATTGGCGACCGTCAGCAAAATCGGCAAGCCCAATGCCGCCAAGATGATAAAGAGAATGGCGCCGTAATCCACATTCTCGACCGGCTGCACATAGATCTGTTTTGCTTGCAGGGTTTGTTCCATCGCACTAAAGCCGGTATCGGATTTATCCGGTTGATAGAACTGGTAGGAGCCGTCGGTATAGGTGATTTTCCAGATCCCGTTGCTGTCCTGTTCAATGGACTGAACCTGACCGGCGTTCACCCGTTGGCAAATCTGCTCCGGGGCATCTTCGGAATAGAGAAAGATGCCGGATGCGGTGGGCGCCGCTTGCTGAGGCGGTTGGCAAACATTGGTGATGGGCGGTGTCGAACCGGATCCGCCTCCTGGTGGGATGGGCGCAGCGTTGGCGGTTCCTGATGCCAGGAGTAAGGCTGGCGTCAGGATGACGGTTCCCAGTGCGGTTTTTAGCAGACCTAGCTTTTTATGAGAAGAGCGGCCAAAGCGAACGGATGATAACGCTATCGGTCGATAAGCCGGTGGTAAGGGCGGTAAGGATTGAAAAGAAGATGGGACTGAAACGGCTTCTCCTTGTGACGGATTAAAACTGGCCCTGGATGGACGTATCCCCACCCGGGCGCCAATGGCATGATTCAATGAAATTTGCATCGCTCCCCTGCTGACTCCTGAAATTTCCCAACAACCAAATGAAGGCAATTGCCTTACTAACCTATTATTAAAAATCAAAGTTGCAAGTCAATTTAATTCTATAATTTGATGAAGAATTACTAACGAGACAAAATAAAGGATGATGGGGGCACATGGATATACTATTTTTATAATGAGGTTCCTTTTTTTGAGAGGATTTAGCCCCTCAAACTCCCCTCCCTGAGCTTAGTTTTGGGCTTCGCCCCAAGCCCCGATCTTATGAAAATTCTGATTGGCTTTTATTAACTTCTGTTGTGGAAAACTTGTTCCACCCTATAATGCTTGTCCAGAGGCCGTTTCCTCCTCTGGACTCCTCCCCCGTTTATTTTGGGTTAACTTTTAGGGACTTTTGAGCAATTCCGATCTGCCCGATGTCTTTATTAAGACCTGCCCTCACAACACGTTAATCGCAATGGTTCCCGCCTTAACCTTTTCTCGATCATACCGACCAGCACCGAAACAATGGGCCATTCGGGGCCATATGGCCCCTGAAAATCCGACTGGCCATGTCCAGGATTATCTTGATTCGCCGATAACGGCCTATCCCTATTTACCCTTTATCCCTCGGGTTCGATTCGGCGATACAGCGTCTAATTTACAACTCCATCCCATTACCTTTGACAATAACGGTTGGTTGGTTGAGCACTATACGATGTGCTTTCGAGTTCCCCGTTTTTATCAGCATGTTCCGGCGCTCCTCAAAATCCGATTTCCGGAAGGGGCGACCATTGAAGACATCGCGGCATCCTATGGGGAAGAGCCTCTCTGCTTGGCGCTTCGCCTGATTGATGTCTTGGGGGCGAAAAATGCTCGGAAATATAAAATCAGGGCGAGTGACAAATTTCCGGAAGTGCTTGCCAGAGGCAAGGCCGGTATCATCGCCGCTCACGGTGAAAACGAGGCAGATGCCCTGGATCAACTGTTTCGATACTCAAAGCTATCTGGCTTTCAACATGATATTCGCAAATGGGTGACCCCTGTTCCGCAAGGCCAATCTGACCACTTTAGGCTCCTTCATTCCGATCGGCTAAGCCAAGAGGCCTTTAAAACACATGGCTTAAGCGTAGAAAACGAAGCCTTGACCCAGTTTCGAAATTCATTAGGTCTGGATCATGAATTTCTCTTCCAGATTAAGCCGGTTCTCATGAATACGATTCGGGACATGGTCACGTTTCAGGATACATCAGAAGATTGTTTGGATGTTTTAGAAAACCATGATGATAATAAACCGCGTTTCGTGGTTTTACGAAATGTGTTTTACCTGATTAAGTCCCAGGATAGGCTTTTCAAGGCTCTGGATACCCATATGCCGATTGGGAGCTTATTAGCCATTGGCACCTCCGAATATCACCATTATGAGGCGCCGCAAGATTACAATGGCACTAAACTTCAGGAAACCCTGGAGCATCTGGGCTATGTGCCCTTGCCTCAGTTTACCCACTCCGATTCCAAGGGTAAATTGGCTGGAGACGGTCTCAGCCATGACTACCCGATGCTCTATGTCCGGGAACGCCTTACTGACAGAGGCGCTTAAAAATAAATCGCTATGATTTACCCATTATTGGGTGTGGCATCCGTAGCTCCAGGCACGGGTAAGGCCTTTGGGCTGAGGCCTTTACAAAAAATCCGACGTTTGGGATCACCAATCCAGGTGTCTTGAGGCATGCTTGGGCCATCTTCCGGGATGACAGCCTGGGTTTTTAAGAAACGGGGGCCTTGCTCCCTCATTCTAAAAGGGTTAAAGCCTTCCGCCCAATAGCCTGTCTTTCGCGCTGGGGTCCAGATGAATCTCAAGGGCGTTGCCTGTTGGCTCAGTTGCGTTTCATCCATTCGGTTTTTAAACGTGGGATGAAAAAAGGCATAAACCCCAGGCTCAGGATGAGGCTTTCCAGGGGCTGGGCTTGGGTGATCATCCACCACCAGGTAATGTTTTTTATCGCTCCCCCGGCCCAAATCAAACCATTTTGCTTGAACTCCCAAACTTTGCAAGGCGCCTTCCAGATTCCGTGCGGCGTACATGGTGTCTTCAGGATTAGTAGGTGTCGATTGGGGGACAATGGTCTCTCCATGCCAGTCGGAGTCATAGCTAATCACCTGGTAAACACTCCTGAATCGAGGGTTTCCAGAGATGATTCTCGCCGGATGCATCAGACTGGTTCGCAAATCCATGAATTCACAGTCCTCAGAGGGTTAATTACTTCATTTGTAATAAATTAGCATAAGCAGCTTTGGGCAATACGATTGGATTCAGGACTAGGATTATCTTCCTTAACAATCAGATGGTGAAGGCTTTGGGGCAATCGGCCTGGATGGTATTTCTCTTTATATTTTTCACTTGTTATGGGATCGGTGTGCTCAAACTGACTCAATAGTGTGGTATCGATGGGATACTCAATGCCATCCTCCAACACGATCGTATTCCATTGATGGCCGATATAAATATTTTTCTCTTTGTTGAAATGAAATCCTCTCACCATCGAAGAGGGAATGCCCAGCGCATCGGCAATGACTTTGAACAATACCGACTTGTGTCGACAAGCGCCATACCCACCCTTAATGATTTTCCCCAGCGGAACAACGCCTTTTAAGGATGGCGGGACCAAAGTTGCATTTTTAAGCGTACTTTGGACCTGATTATAGATCCACTCGACGTTTTGCGTTCTGGTATACCTGTCTCTTCTACCTTGACGAATAAAATCAGCTTTAATTTTGGCTAAGTAATTTGCCAAATCAGGATCATGTTCCGGATTAACCAGTAAGACCTCTTCGGGGTGGACCAGGATAAACCCTTGCTCATCAAAACGACTTGAGTGTGGCGCAATATAGAAATTATAAAAGGATCTGAAGCCTTGTTCTAAAGGCTCTGGGCCGATATTAAATTCCGCCTCAAATTGCTGGATTTGAGCCAGAAGCTTACCTGAGGCAGGTTGTAGCCCATAATTAAAATGTTCATCCTGCGGCAAGTCAGGGATGAACATTAAAGGCTCATCTGGTATTCTTAACGGCTTTCCAGGTGTTAGGCGAATCGATTGCTCGGGTTTTAAAGGTTGCCCGTTTAACGCATAGCTACGTTTATCGTTGTTCTTCAGGACAAAATACCCTGCCAGGCGATAGATACGTAGGCGATCGCCATAGAACGGATGGTAATCTCCCTCCTTTAAGGCTAACAGGGCTTGCGTAATGGGATTATTCTTCGGAATATTTACATCCCCGGCGAAGCGGACACTATCGCCATGGGGAGTGTGAGCCATTCCCCCGGCATGAAGCCGAGGCTGGATAGCACCGTTAGCAGGCTTTTGGATAGCCTTTTGGAGCAACCGATGAAACGGTTTTACAGAAACGAACGATACGCTCATAGAACCCTTTTCCCAACAAAACGGCATTGCCCTCACCCAGCATGAGGGATGCTCCTATTCAATAAACACTGCGAGAACAAAAAATTGCTAAAACGAGACGATCCGTTTTTGGAAGCCATCGCCAGGCAAATCTCAGTTTTTAAAGGCACTAACCAAAAGGAAATAGGGGGCTCTTAGGATTGGGCTTGGAACTTGGGCTTAATGACGGGGGATTGCCCCCGGCCGATTTGTGAGGCGACTTCGATAATCTCGGCAAAGAACTCCCGCCGGAGCCACGGATTCCTCAAAATGCCCAATACCCCTTGGTTTACTTTGAGATGGGCTTCCAAGTGATCTTGACCTGTTCCCCCGTCGCTAATATCAGCAACAAAATCGTTTTTAGAGGGCTTCCTATCCGAACCGGCTTTTGTCACATAGCGTAAATCCACCATGACATGAGGAGCCACTTCGGCTTCGTCTTCAATGGTGGCTCTTAATTCCAGTAAATCTGCATGATAGGATTGCCCTCCTGCATTCCAAAGTGAATCTGAATGGGGATCCCCAAGGTCAGTAAACTGGCCTGAAAACATGGGGGATGGGCTGGAAAGTCGATTGATCATCCTAACGTTTTATTTTCTTATCTAAAGCTTGGGGTTGGTGTCTCGGATGGCTGAGAGCCTGCATCACTTTCGGCCAGCAAGCGACTGATTCGATCGCTGACGCCCCCAAAGGGCGCATCGTTTTGTTTTGATGCCAGGGAACCAGCCTCTTGTTCTGAGGCCATTTGGGAAACGACTTGTGATAAGGCAAAATGAAGAACCATCAGATCCGTTTTGGAGACCGCGGCGGTTTCTGATTGTGACGCCCTGGCCTGCTCTAAAGTTTTGTTGATTCTGGCCCTTAATGCCCCAAACGGTTTATTGCTCTTGTAGCCCAGTATGGCCAGCTCAGCGGCGGAATCATTTTTAAATTTTTGCCATCGGCCGACGCTTGGGCTCATCACATATAGCAGGGCAAAGTACAGGACTTCCAGATCAAATCGTGATACGGGAATGGTCTTTTCCGCCGAGGTATCATTACCGGAGGCCGAGGTTCCATTAACACCCTTTGCCGGGTTGTTCTTCTGACCAAAGCGGGGCCTTAAGGCAAGTTGGGGGGTAAATCCAATGTTCATTTTTTCTCCTCGACTAATGAAACGCGCCCATCAAACGTTAAAACGGAACGATTTTATTCTAAGAGAAAAGACGTTCCTGAAGATCGAATATTGCCAGCCCACTTAATTTTGTAGCGAAATCTAAAACTCGGCAGCGACTCACGAAGCCATGGGAAAGGATGCAAGCCAACGCTCACAATTACCGTTTACCTAAGATGCAACCAAGCCGAAGGATTCTCAATTTTCAGGCGCTAATCTGCAACCCATTTTCTGCCGTCACCAGTGCTCCCAGGTTCAACAACATGGTAATCTCTTGCTTTAGGTGTACCGCTATCTTTTGTAAAGCCGATAATCTTATTTCCTGGCACGCCGTCCTGATACTTAACGTCGCCAATAGGGATCAAAACAAATTCACTATCAATCGAGACTCTTATGGCAATCTTTTTTTGTGGATCTTGTTTAGAATACACCACATCGACACCTAGTTTTTGGGAATATGCAGAAGCGCCAACCGGCTCGCCATTCACTGTTTCATTCGAGGGCTTCACAAATATAGGAGGGCCATGATCAACTCGTCGTCCACGCCATATTGCTCCGAACATTACTGGTGAAATCGCTGTCATAATAAACGCTCCTATTAAATATTTCGATGTTAGGCTATGCAGATTATAAAACGACTCAAGAAACAACTAAACCATTAAGCTTGTTGAGAAGCAGCCTGTGCACTAATATAACGTGCAATACTCTTTATACTGGTCCGGTGCTCAGCTCCATTTAAGATTTGTTCTTGAGTTAATCTCAGTTGTTCAAGATATGCTTTTTGAGCTGTACTGAGTTCTTCACCGTCAT
>JANWKX010000176.1 GCA_025451145.1 Vampirovibrionales bacterium | reverse complement strand
TGCTTTTTCAGGAAAATAGGGCCACAAAGAATAATATTACCGGGATGATACTGCCCCAAGCCGTTATTCCAACCATTACAGGGCCGGTCTTAAATGGTACCAGTACTGGAACAGCTTGGGGAAGTGCTTTAGGAAGCCTCCTATCGTGGGAGCCTTTTGATTTTGGATATCGTAAAGCAAGTGTTAATGTTGCCAAAGCCCAGTTAGACCAAGCCATTGCCCTGAACAGACTAACTGTCTTTAATGTGACATCTTCAGTCTCCCAAGCCTACTTTAACGCACTGGCATCCTATGAAACCATTCTTGCAGAAGAGGCCAATATTCAAAGAATACAAGTATTCATTAAAGTCATAGAGCCCCTGGTTAAAAATGGATTAAATCCTGGTGCAGATCTTTTCCGAGCCAAAGGGTTGCTCGCAACCAGCCAAGTACGGCTATCCCAGGCTAAAGGAAAGGAGAAAGTATCGCTTGCTCAACTTGCAAAAGTGATGGGGGTTGCAGGGCAATCCATCGCCATTCAAGATGATGGCTTACTAGAGCTTCCTAAAACAGCTTCATTACCAGAGGCAGATTTAGTGAATCATCCTGAATTGCAATTGCAAAAGCAGATTATTGAGCGTGTAAAAGCCAGGGAGGAGCGCCTTAGTGTACAATATCGCCCAAAGCTTAATGTTCAAGCCGCTCTTTACGGCAGAGGAAGCGGCATTGATCAGTCCGGAAATATAAAAGGGGGAGCACAGGGGCTCGTCCCTACTCGGGTTAATGCCGCCACCGGATTAACCATTACGTTTCCAGTAATGGATTATGCAGCCATTCGGGAAGAAAAAAGAATTGAACACGCGAATGAACAGGCAGAACGGGGGCGATATGAAGAGATGGCTCAGGAAATTATTGGAAACATGGAAGAAGCGAAAGCAACGCTTGAGGCTGCAATTGAATCCGCCAAACAGACCCCTATTGCCTTTAATGCCGCTAAGGCCACTGAAGCTCAAATTATGGCACGATACAAAGCAGGATTAACCAATGCTGTAGATATGGCAGATGCAGAACGAACGCTCACCCAAGCTCAAATTGATGATGTCATTGCTCATATTGCTGTTTGGCAAGCGCTTTTAAGCCAAGCGGTCACTCAAGGAGATCTTCAGCCCTTTCTCAATCTGGTTAAAACTAATACAGCAGGAGGGACTCCTTAATGTGGCTTGTGATTGCGGCTATGAGACGTCCCATTACCATTTTGGTTTTAATCCTCAGCATTATCCTTTGTGCCATCATTGCAATTCGCAAGATGGCCATTGATATCTTTCCCACGCTTGGATTACCGGTTATTTATGTTGCCCAAACCTATGGTGGGTTATCCCCATCCCAAATGGAAGGTTACTTGAGTTCCTACTATGAATATCATTTCCTTTACATCACGGGCATAAAAGAGGTTCAATCCAAATCGATTCAGGGGATTTCCCTTATCCGGCTGACATTTCAACCTGGCACCAATATGAGTCAAGCCGTTGCCGAAACAGTCTCATACGTTAACAGAGCAAGAGCCTTTATGCCTCCGGGCACGGTTTCTCCCTTCATAATGCGCTTTGATGCCGGAAGCGTACCGGTTGGGAATTTGGTTTTTTCCAGTAACACAAGGTCCTTAGGAGAAATACAGGATTTGGCGCTGTTTAAAGTCCGGCCGATGTTTGCTTCGCTTCCTGGGGTTTCTGCACCGCCACCGATTGGTGGAAACCAACGAACCGTTATTATTAGCGTCGATCCCGCTAAACTTAGACAGTACAATCTTTCTCCGGATCAAGTGGTCAATGCCGTGGCAACCGGAAATATCATTATTCCAGCAGGCAATGTGGGGATTGGCGATACCACTTGGCTAACGCCCTTGAATGGCGTTGTCGAGAATATACAGGATTTAGGGAATATTCCAATCAAGCTAGGAGCTGGTCCGGCGATTTACCTGCGGGATATCGGTCAAATTGAAAACGGGAGTGATATTCTATCGAGCTTTGCCTTGGTGAATGGAAAGCGGGCCATCTATATTCCGGTGACCAAACGGGCTGATGCTTCAACCTGGTCTGTTGTACAAGAGGTTAAAAAAGCCCTTCCCAGTATGCAGGATGCAATTCCTTCCGATATTCATATTTCCTATGAGTTTGATCAATCCGGCATTGTCAAAAATGCCTTAACTGGCTTGATATTTGAGGGGATCTTAGGCGCAATTTTAACAGGACTTATGGTTCTTCTATTTCTCAGGGATCTATGCAGTGCCTTGATTGTCATGATCACTATCCCGATTGCCCTTCTTTCCTCAGTCGTGGCGTTATGGATAACCGGCCAAACCATGAACATCATGACATTGGGGGGACTTGCTTTAGCCGTAGGGATATTGGTAGATGAGGCCACTGTCACCATTGAAAATATCCATAGCCACCTAGAACATGACCCTTCTCTTGCCCATGCCGTTATTGAATCTGGTCGTGATATTGCGTTACCCAAGCTTCTGGTATTGGTTTGTGTACTGGCTGTTTTTGTTCCGGCATTTTTTATGTCGGGTGTTCCTAGAGCCCTGTTTTTACCGCTTTCTTTAGCCGTAGGCTTTGCCATGATCGCGTCTTACTTAATATCGCAAACGTTTGTCCCTGTCATGGCAACCTGGGTTTTAAAATATCGCCCTCAACAGCAAGAGACAGAGGAGAATCGAAGATCTTTCTTTGAAAACCTCCGAGATCGTTACACCAATACCCTCAGTCGGCTTTTCAGTTTAAGAATCCCAATCATTGCCGTTTATTTTCTACTGACATTTGCCATTTTAATCCTTTTAAGTAAGGGGCTCAGTAGTGAGCTTTTCCCAACGGTAGATACGGGCCAGTTTAAAATGCGCCTTCGGGCACCTGCGGGCACACGTGTTGAAAAAACAGAAGAAATCACATTAAAAGCCTTGGATATTATTCGTCAAGAAGTAGGCCCTAATAACATTGAAACGTCTTTGGCGTTTATTGGCACACAGCCCAGTAGTTATCCCATCAACACCATTTACATCTGGACCAGTGGTCCACAAGAGGCCATCTTGTCGGTTGCCTTGAAACCTTCTGCGAATATTCGTGTGGCTGTATTAAAAGAGATTTTACGCAAAGACTTTAAAAAGGAGCTTCCAGAGGTTGCAATCTCCTTTGAACCTGGGGATCTGGTTAGTCAGGTCACCACATTAGGGACCCAAACACCGATTGAGATTTCCATTATCGGAAAATCGTTAGAAGCGGATCTGACCTTGGCGAATAAGCTTAAATCCAAGTTATCCAAGATTCCCTATTTACGAGATCTTCAGTTCGGACAACCTTTGGATTATCCGACACTTAACGTGAACGTTGATCGAATCCGTGCGGGTCAACTGGGGATTACCGTTGATCAAGTAGGACGTTCTTTAATCGCTGCCACTTACTCCAGCCGATTTACACAGCCCAATTATTGGCTCGATAAATCTACAGGCACTTCCTATCAAGTCCAAGTCCAAGTGCCTCAACCAAAAATGACTTCAATTGAAGATATTAAAAGTATCCCAGCGACTCCTCATGGCGCATCTGGCCCCTATATTCGAGATATCGCCAAGGTTAATGCAGAAACATCCTTAGGTGAATATGACAGGCTGAATAACCAAAGGATGATGACATTAACGGCCAATATTAACGGGAATAATCTGGGCCGTGCTGCAAATGATGTAGAAGCCGCGATTAAAAACCTGGGGCAACTTCCCAGGGGAATGAAAATAAATACCCGCGGTCAAATTCAACTCATGGCGGATACCATGAGTGAACTCCGCATGGGAGTCCTAATTGCGATTGCTGCCATTTTCTTGCTTTTAGCCGCAAACTTTGAATCTTTTAAATTATCACTGGTGGTCCTTACAACCCTTCCTGCCGTATTGGCAGGGGTTATTATTGCGTTGGTCATGACGGGTACAACACTCAATATTCAATCCTATATGGGGGCTATCATGGCAATGGGGGTATCCGTAGCCAATGCGATCCTTCTGGTGACCTTTGCAGAAGGATGCAGACGGCAAACCGGCTCTTCGATTGAAGCGGCACTACAGGGAACGAAACGCCGAATGAGGCCCATTTTGATGACAGCCTTTGCCATGATTGCTGGCATGATCCCTATGGCCATGGCCATTAGTGAAGGTGGCGAACAAACTGCCCCATTAGGCCGTGCAGTTATCGGAGGGCTTGTTGCGTCTACAATAGCGACCCTTACCATTCTTCCGCTGATCTATTCGATCATTCAAGCTAAGAGCAATGTAAAATCAGCCTCGCTCGATCCAACTGATCCACAAAGTTCGTTGTATAACCAGTCTACTCAGCGATCTGGTTAAAAGGAGTTCTCATGAATCGCCCGCTAATTTTAACCCTTCTGATATCAATCGTTTTCCTGACCTCTTGTGCCAGTTCCCTCAAGCATCAGGAAACCATACATCATGTGAGCCCGCCTAGCCTTCAAACCGTGGAAGTTATTCCGCTTCATCGGCAGGTCTTAAAGACTTCAGTATATTTGCCAGGGCAGATGAATGCCTATGAAAGCGTTGATATTTATCCAAAAGTCACAGGCTTTATCACGTCAATGTCTGTCGATCGAGGGTCCATCGTTAGAAAGGGAGAGGTTTTAGTTACATTAACAGCCCCGGAACTTCAAAGCCAGGTCCAAGAGGCCCAATCTAAAGTTGGAACGTCAAAAGCGCAAATCTCTGAAGCCAGAGCAAAATATGAAGCCCTAGAAAACACTTATCAACGGCTTAACGAGGCCTCCCAGACGCCAGATGCAGTTGCGCCAAATGAGCTGCAAATCGCTCAAAAAAATGCCGAAGCGGCATTCAGAAACGTTCAAGCCTTAGAAAGCAATCGGCATGCGGCACAAGCTGGTGCTCGTTCACAAAAGCATATTCGGGACTATTTATCTATTAAAGCGCCTTTTGATGGCATTGTGACAGAGCGTAATTTGCACCCAGGGGCA
>JANWKX010000175.1 GCA_025451145.1 Vampirovibrionales bacterium | reverse complement strand
GATATCCGTAGGGCCTTTTTGGAGGCCCTTTTTTATTGCAATGGCGGCATTTAGAAAAGGCTTACCTCGAAGGCTCCTGGTAATACTGTTCAAGAAACTTGAATTTGAGGATGGACTGCTTTACAAGAGTCCATAGCGTATCTGAGGGAATGTAGAACCGGGAATCACGAATCGCATTGAGAAAGATCAATAATCGTTGTTTCCGATTTTCAACCGCATAAGCTGGGGATAAGGAGTCTTCAGGAGCTATGGTTGTAATATTTTTGAGAAACGAAGCCATCATGCCTTCCAATTCATCCTGCCTTCGAATGGCTAAAGCAACTTCCCTATCGGATAGATGCCCAGACAATTCATCCAAGCGTAACCCTTGAATCTCTTCTTGCTGATCCGCAGGTAGGTTTGTGGGTTCAAACGCATCAACAATCATGGAAACACTGTCCTCAGTTTTGGGTTCAGGCAACTCAGCTGGGGCAACTCCCAGCATGTCTTTGACATCTTGTGCTTGAGCCTCGGTAAACCCCTTAAATCGGGGTCGTTGAATTGCTTGATGCTGCGCGGATGTTCTTAAATTCATCTGGCGATCGCCCTTCACTCATATAATTGTTTCAAATGTAGTAAATGAAACATTACCAGAAGCAACCGATTAGAATCAACTTTTTATAACAATAGTGTTTCATATTTCACAGAAGATTACGCTTGGCCATTAAGCAACAAGAGGCTATGGACGAAGCCACTCACCCTCTGTTGGATGTGAGAAGGTGGGTCAAAGTCTTTCTTACGCTTTGGGAACCACGATGATGTTACCGGATAGCCGAGCTTCCTCAAAATTAACTTTTTCTTTGGCGCCAGGCCAGTAAATAATGTGATTGTCATAGTAAAACGTTGATTCAGCCGGAAGACACATTTTGACGACACCCGCATAGATATCTCTTAAGGCTTCAATATACTGGCTTGGGTTGCCAATATCACTCCAATACCCGGATAAGGCCTGAGCCCAAAAGGTCATTGCCGTGCCATCGTCTCTGTGGGTAATCCGTTTCTGCTGGGTTGCCTCAAGAACCTCTGGGAAAAAATCTTGAGCATAGTCGTACAATCCACTCGTTTTATGAGGCTTTTTGTTAGCAGCCATAAAGAGTGGGTAGGCTTCTGGTGCAATGACGTAAAATCCGGCGTTGGCAAAGCGGCTTTTTCCAGCATGCTCCAGTTGAGGCTTTTCTTTGAACGAGATAATATTCCCGGATTGCTCATCACCACCGACGCCATCGGTTTGGATAATCCCGAATTTATGGACATCTTCATCTCGGACGATTTGTCCACCAATGGTCACGGCAGCGTTTCGGTCCTGATGCGTTTGTAAAAGCAGTGACAAGTCCGCATCGGTGATGGCATCGCCTTGAATAATAAAGATCGGCTGAGTCAGATCAACCAATCCCTCTTCAATGGCCTTTGCCAACCCACCTGCCGTTCCTGAGGGGGCCTCTTCGTCAATAAAGTCAATTTCAACCCCTTCAATGCAAGATAGTTGCGCTTTTAAAGCATGGGGCTTGTAGAAGGTATTGACCAGGATTTTGGAAAACCCATGTTGACGCAAGTGTTTGGCAATACAGGCAATAACCGAATCCTCTCCAATAAGAGGAACACCGGGCTTTGAGCGTTCTGTCATGTCACCGGAGATGGGTTCAAATCGGGTGGCCAGGCCTGCCCCTAAGATCATGGCCTGATGGGTGATGGTCTGTACGGGAGACACCGTAGGGGCAGAGAGAAGATCCTTGGGTTTACCGGTAATCAGTTCACCGGGAAGTATCACTTCGGTATCCAATAATAAAACTTCACTGCCGGGAAGCGAGAAATAGGTGACTTCATCTCCAGTAATGACAGAGCAAAAGCCGCCTTTTCCCTGGAAAAACCGTACCAGGTGCCGAGGATTTTTATCTTGTTTTGCTGTCGCCAAAATTTGTCCGGTTTTGGTGTCTTTCACAATGGTTTGATCCCATTGGGAATCCAAAACTTCAGAACTCATCTCAATGCCAGTATCACCATCCTGACGGATTAACTCCGGTAGAATCTCAGAAATAATCAAAGGCTTGCCTCCATGATGAACAGGACATCTGATGATTGTAGAGATGAGATTGTCCGAAAAAAAGTCGCCATGGGAATAATTACATTCTAAACGTATTTTAGAATCCTGAAGGTGCTTCCGTTGAAAAAGGCAACATTCAGCCTCTCTACCTATTATTCCTAACATAGAAATGACCGCTTCTCAAAATTATTTTCGCGCCAATGAAAGGAGGCCTTGTCATAACCGACCCAAAGACCGGGCTTAGGGTTTCTGAAACGCCAGTTGTCTTTTCTCTGAATTTTCTGTCTAATGGAGAGAATAGCGATGGAGCAGAGGAAGAGTCACGGTGGCAAAAGTTACCCTGGAGCATCTTTATAAAGCCTACGATAAGACGGAAGTCATTCGGGATCTTAGCTTGGAAATTGAAGATCGGGAATTTGTGGTGCTTGTTGGCCCCAGTGGTTGTGGAAAATCAACAGTGCTTAGGTTGATTGCCGGGTTAGAATCCATCAATGAGGGCACTATTCGCATTGGAGAGCAAGTTGTCAATGAGGTCTCTCCGAAAGATCGGGATATTGCCATGGTGTTTCAAAGTTATGCCTTGTACCCCCACATGTCTGTCTTTGACAACATGGCCTTTGGGCTCAAAATGCGAAAAGTCCCAAAGGCAGAAATCCAAAAACGGGTTTCTCAGGCGGCTCAAATTCTAGACTTGGCTCATCTCCTGGATAGGAAGCCCAAACAGCTTTCTGGAGGTCAGCGCCAGCGTGTTGCTCTGGGAAGAGCCATTGTGAGAGATCCAAAAGTTTTTTTAATGGATGAACCCTTGTCAAACCTGGATGCAAAGCTGCGTGTTCAAATGCGAACAGAAATTCAAAAGCTGCATCGTAACCTAAACGCCACAACCATCTATGTCACCCACGATCAGGTGGAAGCCATGACCATGGGCGATCGGATTGTCATCCTAAACCAAGGGGCTATCCAACAAGTGGGCACCCCGACAACCATCTACCGTCATCCGGCCAACATGTTTGTCGGAGCGTTTATCGGCAGTATGTATTTCTTGGATGCCCGCTACGAGCCGGGGATTTTGCATTTAAACGATGGAAGCCAATGGCTGCTTCCCCTCAAAGTTTATCAAGCGTTTGAATCAGCTCAGATCCCTTCCAGTCAGTCCATTAAGGTGGGCATCAGACCGGAGCATTTTCTGCCACATTATGCGGAGGGGAACCCTCCAGGACAACCGGTTACCCTGACTCCTGAAATTATTGAAAGCCTGGGTCATGAAACATGGGTGCACTTTAACCTGCAAGGGCAATCTGTTGCGGCGTCTCTGCCACCAGATCTTCAAATCAGCGAAGGGCAACCGATTACGTTATCCCTTCAGTTGGACAAGGCCAGTTATTTTGATCCACAAACGACCTTGAATCTGATAAACACATAGGTGGGTTGAGTCTTATTGTGGCAGTAAGGTAATGGGCTTTCGGCCCAAAAAACCTTCGTAGACATCATGAAAGTAAAACAGCCCGGCTTCTCCGTACTGCCAGCATAAGAAAAATTCGCTACCATCCTTCGCCTGATACGGAAAATCAAACAGGCCTCTTTGAAAATCCTTGACTTGAACCCCTAAATCGTTGACCTGATTCACCCATCGATGGTAACAATCTTCATAGGCTTGGCGCTTTTGGCGCAAGATCTCCGTCACGATTCGCGCTGTCGAGGATTCAAGACTTGGGTTTTCGTCTTCCTGGATTTGAAGCATCCGCTTATAGAGGATCATGTCATCCCTAAGGCGGTTCATTTCTTGCTGGCCTTGCTCATACATGGATTGCATCTTTGGGATCAAGGAAACAGCCTCTTCAAGCGAAAAATACTTGTCAAATAACTGTTGTAACACGGAAACAACCTCTTCAATCACCTCAATATCTCTATAAAAGGTACTTTCTATTCAATAAATTTATTTAAAGAATGTCATCTAGCCACACAGAGAAGATTTAGGACGGGATAAACAAGATGGTATCCTGCCAAAAGCCTGTTTCAATTTCAATTTTTTTCAGTTTGGGCAATAAAGCCCGCATGGTTTCCAATTCCTCAAATTCTTCTTCCGGCGTTAGACCATTATCCCCAACCAGGCATAAATAATGCTTTGAGCCCTTAACCTCTGGTGTCATTCCCACCTTTTCAGCCTGTTCGGAAAGGGCCATAAATTCACTCTCCCATCTCTCCCAATCTGGCGATTCCAAGTCCATAAACCGGTGCCTCAATATTGACAAAATTCGCGTTTAGCATAATATTCCATAAATATGACGCTGTCACCCAAATTTCAGGAGATAATGGGGTGAGTGATTAAAATAAATCTTGAATTTTTTTCAAACGTCCCTCAATAATAATTTGCATATGGCTAAATCAACAAAATCAACTGCAAAGGCAAAAACCAAAAAAAGCACTGCTGCAATGGAAGAATCCGGTGAACAGGAATCCAAAGGGCGCGGTGTCAATCTGGTTATTGTAGAGTCTCCGGCAAAGGCAAATACCATCCGGAAGATTTTGGGTTCCAGTTTTCAGGTCAAGGCCAGTGTCGGTCATATCCGAGACCTCCCGAAGAAAAAGCTGGGCGTCACCATTGAGGATAACTTTGCCCCGGTCTACGAAATCATGGAAGACAAGGCCGATGTGGCCGAAGATTTACAAACCGCAGCGGCCAAGGCCAAAGTCATCTACCTGGCAGCTGACCCTGACCGGGAAGGAGAGGCCATTGCGTGGCATATTGCCCAACTGCTTCAAGGGTGCAACAAGGAAATTAAGCGGATTGAGTTTCATGAAATTACCAAGAGCGCTATTCAAGAAGCTATTAAACATCCTCGGGAGATTGATTATCATCGCGTCGATGCCCAACAGGCCCGTCGGGTTCTGGATCGCCTTGTTGGCTATAAACTGAGCCCGTTACTCTGGAAAAAAGTCAACAAAGGGCTTTCGGCAGGCCGGGTTCAAAGCGTGGCTGTCCGGATCATTTGCGAACGCGAGGAAGAAGTTCAACAGTTTATTCCAGAAGAGTACTGGACCATTCATTGCGATTTTAAAGCTCAAAAAGGACCTGAAGGCCTTTTAAAGGCCGATTTGTTCAAGATTAATGGCGAGAAATTCAGACTCCCCAATGAAGAAGAATCCGCCAAAATCGTTGCGGCCTTGGAAAAAGCGACACCCCAAATTTCTGCGGTGAATGAGCGAACCAGTAAACGAAACCCGGTGGCGCCCTTTATTACCAGTACGTTACAGCGAGAAGCCAGCAACCGCTTTGGATATCCTGTGAAAAAGACCATGCAGATTGCCCAAAAGCTCTATGAAGGCTTAGAAACCGCTGAAGGGCACGAAGGGTTAATCACCTATATGCGTACCGATAGCACCCGGATTGCTGAAGAGGCTCAGGAAGAAGCTAAAACTTATATAGTTGAACGTTTTGGCAAGGGATACTATCCTGAGACACCCAGGACTTACGAGAAAAAAGGGAAAAATGTTCAAGGGGCTCACGAAGCCATTCGACCGACCTCCATTTACCGAACCCCTGAATCTCTGGAAAAAAACCTGACGTCGGAACAGTTAAAAGTCTACCGTCTGATTTGGGATCGGTTTATTGCCAGCCAAATGGAATCGGCCCAGGTGAAAACCAAGACCATCGATATCCAGGCGGAGAATCTCACGCTCCGGGCCAGCCATAGCAAAATCATGTTTCCAGGCTACATGATCATTTACCGAACTGAAGAGGATGACGCCGAGGAAGAGGGCGCTTCGCTGCCGGATTTAAACAAGGGCGATTTAATGGTCCTCAAAAAGGTTGAGCCGAAACAGCACTTTACGGAGCCGCCGCCAAGATTTACCGAAGCCAGCCTGGTTAAAACCCTGGAAGAATTGGGAATTGGACGTCCTTCGACTTATGCGCCGACCATCAGTACTGTTCAGGACCGAGGCTATGTACTGAAACAAGAGAAAGTACTGATTCCAACAGAGCTCGGAAAGGCAGTTAACAAGCTTCTGGTGGAGCATTTTGCCGACATTGTCGACTTTCAATTCACGGCTGATTTGGAAAGCAAGTTGGATTTGATTGAAGAATCCGGTTCTGTATGGCAAAGCGTTGTGGGTGAGTTTTATTTCCCCTTCAAGGAAGAGCTTGAAAAAGCCGAAAAAGAAATGGATAAAGTCACCATTCTGTTTGAAGGTGAAAACTGTTCTGAATGCGGTCTGCCCATGCAGCTTAAGACTAGCCGCTGGGGAAGCCAATTCCTGGGCTGTACGGGATATCCGGAGTGTAAATCCACCAAGCCGTTAACCAAAGATCAGAAAGTCGCTCCTGAAACTCGGCCTTCTGAGGAGGTTTGCGAAGCTTGCGGCACCCAGATGAATATCAAATATGGCCGATTTGGTGAATATCTGGCCTGCCCCAATGAAAGTTGCAAAGCCACACGGAAAATCGTTATCAAGACCGGTGTGAATTGTCCCAAATGCAATAAACATGAGCTGGTCCAACGGAAATCTCGTTACGGCAAAATTTTCTATGGCTGCCCAGGCTACCCGGAATGCGTTTTTGCCCTGTGGAACAAACCTACAGGCGGAAAATGCCCGGATTGTGAGAGCCTCCTGGTTGAGAAGAATCTGAAAAAAGGCAATTTTGAAGCCTGCTCATCCAAGGAGTGCAAGTACATTCGAGAAATTGAGAGCACCCCGGCCTCGGTATAGAGCCCTAATCCGTCGTTAAAGCGATTTTATTAAGCGTGTCTTTAGACAAGAATTGACTTTAGACATTGGGTATTGCTGGGATTATAATCATGACAATCGTTAGTATTATTCAAAAAGAGGATGGGCTCGGCCGATGCAATTTGATATTAACAAAATGATGAAACAGGCTCAGAAGATGCAAGAACAGATGAACTCTGTTCAAGATGAGCTGGAAACAATTGAGGTTAGCGGAAGCGTTGGGGGTGGTGCCGTCACCGTGACCTGTGATGGGAAAGGTGAAGTCAAAGCGATTAAAATTTCTCCGGATGCCCTTGAAGACGCTGAGAGCTTGGAAGATCTAGTCCTGATGGCTATCCAGGACGCCCAAAAGAAAGCCAATGAGCTGGCACAAAGCAAAATGTCCAGCATTACACAAGGTTTAAAGATGCCAGGACTTCCTTTCTAGGGAGAATACCGGTATTTTCATTGGGAAGAGATAAGGAATCACCTGAAACGGGGCATCGACGTCATGTTATACACCAAACCACTGGCTCGGCTCATTGATGAGTTCCAGAAATTACCCGGCATTGGGCCAAAAACAGCTCAACGTTTGGCATTTCATGTTCTAAAGTCATCTGAGGCGGATGTTCATGGGTTTTCCCAAGCGCTGATTGAAGCCAAAGCCCTGATTGGGCAATGTTCAACCTGTTTTAATATCTCATGCGAAAATCCTTGTGAGCTGTGTACCAATCCACATCGAGACAAGAGCCTCATTTGTGTGGTAGCGGAAGCCCGAGACCTCTTTGCTTTGGAGAAAACGGGGGAGTTTAAGGGTCTTTATCACGTTTTGGGAGGTCTGATTTCACCCTTAGAAGGTGTTGGCCCTCAGGATTTGCATCTCCAAGATCTGACCCACCGATTGTCCACGATGCCAGAAATTTCGGAAGTCATCCTAGCGTTACCGCCTTCCGTTGAGGGCGATACCACAAGTCTGTATGTGTCGCGGCTTTTAAAACCAATCAATATGAAAATCACCCGTATTGCCTTTGGGCTTCCTGTTGGCGGTGATATTGAATACGCCGATGCCTTAACCTTAACCCGCGCGATGACGGGGCGTATCCCAGTTTAGTTTGTCCTTATAAGGCTAGTCGTTCAATGTGAGTTCGGGGAAATGACCCGGACAAAAGCGTTCCAGTCGTTCAGGTCCCAATCGTTCAATTTCAGCCTTGGCTTGAAGAACATCTTCAATAAAGGCGCTCAGATGAATCCAGCTCTGAAACAATGGAATGTTCTGAATCGCCATGAGTTTCTCAAGTCCTTGGTTTAAAAGACTAATGGCCCCGGTATAATTGCAATTTGTAACGTGTACAAACCCAGCAGCAACCTGAATAATGCCCTGAAAAAACGGCCTTTCCGGCCCGGAGGCCTTTAACCACAAAGGCTCTAGCGTTTCGTGGCATTCCCAAAATTCATGGGCATTAAACTGCTCACTGGCTTTTTGTAAGGGCAAAGGGAGAATTCCGTCAGAGGGCTGCCCCATCTCAGTAAATTGCTCCTGATTTAAGCTTGCTGCTGAGCGGAAGCATCCGGGCCGGTTTGCATTAAAAGGCCTTGTTCTCTTAAGCCCTTCATAAAGGATTCTGCGGCTTTACGCTGGGCTTCAGGAGGGACAACCCGTAGCAGTTCTACCGCTTTTGAAACAACCGGATCATGGTCATACCAGCGTCTTCCAAATTTATCCCCAAGATCCTGACGGACTTTATCATAATACCGATCAACCGTTTCAGCCCCGACTTCGGCAGAGATTTTATCCAGGAAAACCTGGGATTGGGTTCTTAGTTCGTCCTTAAAGGATCGTAAGGTTTCCAGGACCTCCATGAGCATGGGGTCATAGTCATACCAACGCTTGTAATCCGATTGTTCCTGTTCTGTGGTCATAAGGACTCCATCCATTCCTATTGAAGCTTAATTAACAGGAAGGGCTTCTTGAGCAGCGGGCTCTTCATCAATTGTCACCCGTTCAATGCTGGCGCCAAGTTGCGTCAGCTTTTCCACAATGCACTCATAGCCACGATCAATATGTTGAAGCTCGGAAATTTCAGTAACGCCTTCGGCCTGTAAGCCAGCAATGATCAATGCGGCGCCAGCTCTAAGGTCGCTGCATTTAACTTGAGCGCCCATCAATGCAGGAACTCCTGTCACAACGGCAATGTCGCCTTCCTGGTGAATTTTAGCGCCCATTCGGTTTAATTCACCAATTTGCTTAAATCGATTCTCATAGAGGGTTTCTGTGACAATGCTCACGCCATCGGCAATGGATAATAGGGCCATAAAAGGGGCCTGAACATCAGTCGGAAAACCTGGATACGGCTGAGTTACAAGATTCTGGGCTTCGTATTGTTCTTTACCAATGACTCGAATAGCGTTCGGCGCTTCCAGAACAATTTCGGCTCCCACGTCTTCCAGTTTACGAATCACGGAGTTCAAGTGTCCCGGAATAATATTATCCAGGAGAACATTTCCGCGGGTTCCGGCAGCGGCTATCATGAACGTTGCTGCTTCAATCCGATCAGGCATGATGGTGTAGGAGGTTCCGTGAAGGTCCTCCTTACGAACCCCGTTAATGATAATTTCCGTTGAGCCTGCACCTGAAATATCGGCGCCGATGGCATTCAGGAAGTTGGCCAAGTCCACAATTTCGGGCTCTTGGGCCGCATTGGAGATAACGGTCACGCCTTCAGCCAAGACGGCTGCCAGCATAATGTTTTCCGTCGCACCCACACTGGGGGTATCCAACAGGATATCACGGCCTTCTAAGCGAGGGGCTGTTGCTTCCACATAACCTTGATTAATCTGAATATCGGCACCTAGGGCCTGTAAACCTTTAATATGCAGATCGACACCCCGTTTGCCGATGGAGCATCCGCCCGGCAAAGAGACCCGTGCTTCATGATAGCGACCCAAAAGGGCCCCTAATACAATAAAACTGGCCCGCATCTTGCTGACCAATTCGTAAGAAGCCTCGGTGCGGTTAATCTCTTTAGACTCAATCACCATGACGTCATCTTGCTGGGTGACTTTCGCGCCAAGATGCCTTAGAACTTCCGTCATGACTTTGACGTCAGCCAATTGAGGGACATTTCTCAGTTCTATAGGTGCATCCGTTAAGATAGCAGCCCCCATAAGCTTTAATACTGAGTTTTTAGCACCAGATACGCCAACAGTTCCATTGAGGGGGGATGCCCCATGGATGACTAATTTATCCCGAGTTTGCAAGGTTTTCCTCCAACAGCCTTGAAAAATGCCCTATGGACATCATAACATAAGTGCATGAAAATAGGGTTAGCTCAGAGATGAAAGACATCTAACCGTTGTATGTCCGGAATAAATCCTTTACTGGACAAGCTTTTTTTTGAGCAGGAAACGCTCAAAGTTGCTCGTGCCCTTTTAGGTCAACATCTCTATCGATGGGATTCATCGACGAAAGGCTATATCATTTGTCGAATTGTCGAAACGGAGGCCTATACCCAATCCGATCCGGCCTGCCATGCCTACAAGGGCGAAAAAGGGCGAGGGGCGATTTTCTATAAAGCGCCCGGCAGATCCTATGTCTACCTCATTTACGGAATGTATCATTGCCTGAATGTCATCACAGAGCCTGTTGGTCAAGCCGGAGCTGTTTTAATTCGGGCTGTTGAACCCTTATATCATCCGGCGGGCTCGATCCTGAAAACCCATGGACCTGGGCGCTTATGTACCGCCCTTGGGATTAACAAAGCAGAGCACCATGATCTGGATGTGACACAGATTAATCAGGGACTTTTTTTGACGCAGGGGGACGTTATTCCTGATGAGGACGTTATCACCACGACCCGAATTGGACTTTCCGTGGCTCAGGATTATCCATGGCGCTTTTATATTAAAGACAATCCATGGGTTTCGGTGAAAGCCAAAACATCTCATTAAGTGAGCGCTCATAGGCTCTCCCTATCGCACGATTTTGGTTGTATCAAAACGCTTCATAAAATAGGGTTTAAACGCAATTTTTATGCTTCAGTGGTTTTAATCTCGTGTGGTTAAATCTCCATTGTTTCAGAGATAAATAGGAGTGAAAGTAGATATGGTGATTTCAAAAGTGGGATATCGTGGTCCAATACCGCCCTCTGCACGTCCAGCAGTTAGATTCGGTGCCAATGATTTACAAAAAGTCACCCCAGATACTGTTATTCAAGCATTGCAGAAGATGAGTTCCGCAGATCGCCAAGCGATTGTGCAGGAGTTACAAGGTCTTTTTTCATTGATTGATCTTGGAAAACCACTAGAAAGTCTTGGCAGAGCCTCACGTCGTATTATGGATATGCCGGATTATGAACCTACAGATGTACGTTTATCTGATTATTTTATCTTTAAGCAAATGTTTACATTTCGGCTGAATTCAGTGCTTCCTAAGGGGCTAAAATATTCAGAAACATATCAAGGCAAAGTCTTCCCTCATCAACTTATTCTTCATGTCAACGCCCCCGAAGAGAAGGCTATGCTAGAAGACGTTCTTCTCAATAAATTGAAATTAAGTCAGAATGAAAGCGGCCAATTTATTCCAGATAATAAACATTGGGCGAAGCGATGTGTCATTGTCGTTCAAGTTGGCAAGGAACCCATCGTATTAGATAGTTCGAAAAGCCTTAGTGAGTCAGGGCGAGATCTTTTGAGCGGATTACAAGATGCTGTACAAAGGCATGGTGCGACACCCGAGATCTTAAAACAATTTGTGGATCCTAAATTTCATTCCTTCATCGATCTCATTTTCAGGGCTTTGAATTCTCAACCAAGGACTGTAGAGGGCTCACTGGCAGAATCACCCGATTCACCATCGCAATAAACCCCGCTTCAGTTCGATTTTATATAACATTAAAAAGAGCATCCTGATAAACAAGGATGCTCTTTCAATTGTTGCAACTTAGATTTGTAATCCTTAGGCCTGTGGGGCGGCTTCCAAGGCAGAATCCTCGAAGGCGGCCATATTGCCATTGCCGGATTCTTGGCCTTCTTCAGATTCCATTTCAGAACCAATCAGGCTGATCCGGTAACGAGGCTCTTCGCCCCGATCTTTCAGGACCAAATCCATAATCTCAGCCACTTCTTTATCATCAATGGTTTCTTTCTCCAGAAGGACTTTGACAATGGCATGCATCATGTCTTTGTTCTCGTTAAGGAGCTTACTGGCCAGCTTGTATTGAGAATCAATCAGATTCCTGATTTCCTGATCGATGGCTGAAGCCACTTCTTCACTATAATCCCGGTCTGTCCCGAAATCACGGCCCATGAACACGTGTTCATTGTTTTTACCGAATTTAATGGGCCCCAACTTATCGCTCATCCCGTAGAGGGTGACAATCTTCCGGGCCAAATCCGTGGCCTTTTCAATGTCATTGGAGGCTCCGGTGGTGATGCGGCCAAAGATGGTTTCTTCAGCGACACGGCCACCCAAAAGGCCTGCGATATTGGCCATCAACTCTTCCCGAGTGACCAGGTGGTTATCATCTTCCGGCATATTCCAGGCCATCCCAAGTGCCATCCCACGGGGAATGATGCTCACCTTGCGGAACTTGTTCTGACTGGGAATAAAAATGCCCATCAAGGTATGGCCCACTTCGTGGTACGCGATAATTTCTTTTTCTTTTTCCTTGATGATTTTAGACCGCTTTTCAGGACCGGCGATGACTTTATCAATGGCCAAATCCAAATCGATCATTTCGACTTTCTCTTTGTTTTGACGGGCTGCCAGAAGAGCAGCTTCGTTAATCAGGTTTTCCAGGTCTGCCCCGGTGAATCCTGGCGTGCTCTTCGCCAAACGTTTCAGTACCACATCTTGGGCCAAGGGTTTTCCTTTGGCATGGACTTTCAGGATTTCTTCGCGACCCGTGACATCCGGTCTATCCAGAACCACCTGCCGGTCAAAACGACCGGGACGTAACAGGGCATTGTCCAAAATATCCGGGCGGTTGGTGGCTGCAATAAGAATAATCCCGGTGGTTGAATCAAAACCGTCCATTTCTACCAAGAGTTGGTTCAGGGTTTGTTCCCGTTCATCGTGTCCACCACCCAGGCCAGCGCCCCGCTGGCGGCCGACGGCATCAATTTCATCCACAAAGATAATACAGGGAGAATGCTTTTTAGCCTGTTCAAATAGATCTCGAACCCGACTGGCGCCTACACCAACGAACATCTCTACAAAGTCGGAACCGCTGATGCTGAAAAAGGCGACCCCGGCTTCACCGGCAACGGCTTTTGCCAGGAGTGTCTTACCGGTACCAGGCGCACCGACCAGCAGAACGCCTTTTGGAATCCTTGCGCCCAACTTTTGATAGCGCTCCGAATTCTTCAGGAAATCCACGACTTCTTCAAGTTCCTGCTTGGCTTCGCTAATTCCGGCAACATCCTTGAAGGTAACTTTCACCTTGTTCTCCGGCATCATCTTGGCCCGGCTTTTCCCAAAGGACATCGCCTGAGAGCCGCCGGACTGGGCGCTTCGAATCATCAAAATGACCAAGCCCACTAAGATGAGGGGCACAAAGAAGGTCGTGAGCGTACCAATCCATTTTCCGGTTTCTTCGGGTTTTAGCTGCGTGATTTGAACATTATTATTCTGCAGAATCTGCGTAATGCGGTCGTTGGTCACATCATTGGCCGGCAAAACCACCTTGAACTGATGCTTATCTTTGCCAATCGCCGTGAGTTCCCGATCCTGTATCATGACAGAATCAATCTGCTTGTTTTCCACCATGGAAATAAACTGGGTTTGATTAATATCCTTGGGGACGACACCTTGATCTTTAAAAATCAGCGTTGAGGCAAAGACCACAACCAACAGTATGAGTACTAAGATCCAGACGCCAGTGGTTTGATGTTTCTTCATAATTTGAACTATCCACTTCTTCTTTAAATCTATTTTTCAATCAGCAACTGTATTATGACCCTATTTGGTGGCCAAGTCGATTATATCACACCTAATCACCTAACTCCTCCCTCAAATAGACTGCTTATCACCCAATCCCTGGTGTTACTACTGTTGTAATTAGTGGTTTTACAGGCTTTCGATTTTAGTCAAACTTCTGCAGAATCTTGACCATAAATGGTTTTAGCCTTTTGGCTCTGGCGATGAATTATGCTAAGATGAGACTACTATAGCGTTATGTACGATGAGGGCTGGAATTCAGATGAATTCGGTTTCAACAGAATCATTTCCATATACCATCACATATATCTGCCAGGTTCTTGGTATGAATGAAGCCGATGTATTGGCTTTGTGCCAAAAGGCAGGAATTCAGCCGCATCGGGAAGAATCAACGGGTAGACTGTTTTTCAGGCTTAGAGATTTAGAAATACTGAGAAACAGCAACAAAGGGCCCCAATCTGGAAGAAATGGGACATCTCATATGGTTCAGGCCCCCATGCCGCCACAGGCTTCATTAGAACCAGCCAAAAGCGCCTATGCTTCTATGCAAAAATCCGCGGCTCTGGGTATGTCGCGTTCAGATTTATCCAACATCGTTGAATCCGTTAGCAATGCCAAAGAAGAAATTTTAAAAGATCTTTCCCAGCTTTTGGATGATAAGCTCTCAGGGCTGGATGAAGTGGTGGTGGAACTGATCCGAAGCAAAAGCGATAATGATGCATTGAGAGAAGAACTGCGGAAAATGGAAGAAAGCCGCAACCAGTATCAAGCTGAGTTATCCAAGTTTAAACCGGCGGCGTTCGGGTTTTATCGCAAGGAAAGTTAGCGGAGAGTCTCCTTTCACTAAACAAATTGTTTGTTTCTGGGCTCGGGGCCAAGGGATTTACCTTTTTCCATGCCATGGTACAAAGTTACCCTTCTTTTTTTATGACAAGCTTTTTACAATCACCTGCCTAGGGATTTACCTTTTAAGTAGCTTTATCGTTAAATAAAGCCATATGTTTACTGAATGAAGCTGGGTATAATCGATGTCTACACCGTATGTTGGTCTTAATCAAGTCCTTCAAGGGTTTAAATCTTTTGCCAATGAGGATAGCAATCCCTGGCAATCCTATGATGAGAATGTCTCTGAAGAGCTTGCCATGTCTTCAGAGGACTACTTGTCTGAAGTCAAGCGCCGGCTGATCCATATTCTCGTTTCAGAATTTGGGGTTCAAACCATCCAGGTTGGGGCATTTTCGATGGCGCTATCGACCTCGGTTCCCACCCGGCATTTGATGAAGGCGACCCACTATCTCATTGAACAATATCGGCAGGAATCCTCCAAGGAGAATTATTTGCCTGTTCTGGAGGCTTGCCTGAGGCTTCTTTTACAAGGCGGATATTCCACAAAATCCTAATGAGAAACCTCCATGGCGGGCATCTGCGTTGTCGCTGCGATGCTCGAATCCTCATTTACTTTTGTAAACTCCGGTTCTGCGCTTCTTGCTCCTAGCATCTGCTCCGCCCTGAAGCTTTCTCGGAGGGAGCTTGTTATAAATTGCCGCGACGCTGTTGATCCCGTTCGATGGCTTCAAAGAGGGCCTTAAAGTTCCCTTTGCCAAAGCCACCAGACCCTTGTCGCTGGATGATTTCAAAGAAGACCGTCGGCCTATCTTGAACCGGCTGGGTAAAGATCTGCAGCAAGTAACCTTCTTCATCCCGATCGACCAGGATACCCAATTTGGCCAGCTCACTCATTGACTCTTGAATGGTGCCGACCCGTTTTGCAAGATCTTGGTAATAGGCATCAGGGACCGTCATCAGCTCAAGGCCATTTTGTCTTAAGGCACTGACTGTGGACAGAATATCCTCTGTGGCAATGGCAATATGCTGGACGCCAGGGGCATGGTAGTAATCCAAATATTCCTGAATCTGGGATTTCCCAAGTCCTGGGGCCGGTTCATTAATCGGAAGCTTGATACTGCCGGAACGATTGGCCATGACCTTGGAAACCAGCGCGGAATATTGGGTGCTGATATCCTTTTCATCAAAATGGCACAGGGTATAAAACCCAAAGACCCGTTGATAAAATTCGACCCAGGCCTCCATTTTGCCCGGCTCAACATTGGCAACAATGTGATCAATTCGTTTTAAGCCTGTGGAGGGGCTAGGGACATGATGAGGTTTGAAACCAGGTTCGTAGGGCCCTTTGTATTCATCCATTTGAACAAAGGTATGGGTAGTATCGCCGTAAGCACCAATAGTGGCTTTGGCAATCCGCCCTGATTCATCCGTCAGGATTGTGGGTTGCTGTTCTTCCAAAGCGCCCCGTTGAATGGCCAAGTGATAGGCTTCTTCCAGGTTGGAGACCAGGAAGCTAATATCTTTAATCCCATCCCCATGGCGTTCGACATGCTGAACCGCCGGATGTTCCGGAGAAAGACCCGCTGTTAATACCAAACGAATGTTATTTTGTTTAAGCAGATAAGAGGCTGCTTCCCGATAGCCTGTTTCAGGCCCCCGGTAAGCGACAATATCAAAGCCGAAAAGCTTGTTGTAAAAGTAGGCTGCCTGTTTTGCGTTGCCTACATAAAATTCAATGGCATGGAAATCTAAGATCGGAAGTTCGCTATGACTCACGGTATGGGTGACGGGGTTTTCGGTGGAACTAATCATTTGGGGCCAAACCTCCTTCATTAAAAGATAGGGACAGCATTCTGTAGTAAGAGCTTAAAATAAAGCATTTAAAATGTCAGCGCCTATTGCAAACTATAAAACCCCAAAGATAGCGTTGTGACTATGAAAAAGTTCTCGGAGAGGGGAAATTGTTTCTT
>JANWKX010000174.1 GCA_025451145.1 Vampirovibrionales bacterium | reverse complement strand
CGGTTGTTCTGACGGGCGTATTCAAAGGCATAACGAACAATCTTTTCGGTGCCGGGGCGGCTGATGAGCTTTAAGCATTGAACAACATCATCAGTTTGTTGGTGTTCAATCCCGGCGTAGAGATCTTCTTCGTTTTCACGAACAATCACCACATCCATTACAGGGTGCTTGGTTTCTACAAAAGGTGCATAGGAGACGCAGGGGCGAACGTTAGCGTAAAGCCCTAAGGTTTTACGGGTGGTAACGTTCAAACTCTTGAAGCCACCGCCTTGAGGCGTTGTGATAGGGGCTTTCAAAAAGACCTTGGTTCTTCTCAAGGATTCCCATGCTTCAGGTTCAATCCCGGCAGTATGGCCTCTTTCGTAAACTTTTTCGCCAATCTCAATCTTTTCAATATCAATCCGTGCACCTGCTTCTTTTAAAATATGCAGGGTGGCTTCCATAATTTCAGGGCCAATACCGTCGCCATAGGCAACCGTAACGGCCGTTTTGGTGAGTGTATCAGTGGACATTCAAAGCTCCTCCTTCTATCGAGCATCGGGGGCTAAAACAGTATGGGGACAGAAAACACCCCTTGTTTCAGGCATTCATAGAATCTGCCCGAACAACGTGATTCTCATTCTACTATCGTAGATCATCAGCCTATTTTCGCAAGAGTAGAGATCTGGTCGTTGTGAAATCAGCAGAATTTCGCCAGAGTTAAAATCCAGGTTGCGACTGTTCAAATTTCTATCCTATTTTTCAAATCTCCAGCGACGAACAATCAGAATGTGGGCGTTATCTAAGATGAGCGTTAATCACGAGCAAGGATTAAGTTCTGAAGAAGCGGCATCTCGGTTAAACCAATTTGGGCCAAATGAATTACCTTGCGAAAAAAGGAGAAACGCCTGGCAGATTACCTATGACGTTTCTAAGGAGCCTATGTCGCTATTATTGCTCATTGCCGGGCTAATCTATTTTATTTTGGGCGATCTCAATGATGCGGCAATGTTGATGAGCTTTGTCGTTTTGCTCCTGGGTCTGACGATTTATCAACAAAATAAAGCGGAAAGGGCTTTAGATGCGTTAAGAGAAATGTCAAGCCCAAGGGCCCTCGTCATTCGAGATGGAAAACCCGTTAGCATCCCAGGGATCCATGTTGTACCCGACGATCTGGCTTTTATCAAGGAAGGCGATCGGGTTCCAGCGGATGGGGTCTTGATTTCAAGCTTGAATTTACAGGTGGATGAATCCATTCTAACCGGGGAATCTGCTCCTGTTCGTAAATTCCAGGCCAATCATGTGATGGCGTTTTCCTCTCCAGGCAACAATCATGACTCCGTTTAGTCCGGTACATTGGTCACACAGGGACAAGGCACCATGAAGGTCATTTATACCGGTGCCCAAACCGAGATGGGAAAAATCGGCAAGGCCATCCAATCGGTTCCGATTGAAAAAACCTTTTTAAAACTTGAAATGGAGCGACTGGTAAAATACTTCACGGTTGCTGGGGTTATCATCTGTGTTCTGATTCTGGTGATTTATGGCATCACCAGAGGGCATTGGCTAGAAGCCGTTTTGGCAGGAATCACATTCGCTATGGCCATTATTCCTGAAGAATTCCCGGTCATTTTTACCATTTTTATGGCATTAGGTGCATGGCGTCTTTCCAAACAACAGATTCTGGTTCGACAAATCCCTGCAGTAGAGACCTTAGGCGAAATTACGGTGCTTTGTGTGGATAAAACCGGAACCATCACCGAGAATCGAATGGTGGTCAAAGAATTGGTCGTGCCTGGAGACAAGCTGACGATCAATTTTAAGGAAACGCCATTTCTGCCGGAAGCGTTTCACACATTGGTTGAATATAGTATCCTGGCGAGCCAACGAAATCCCTTTGACCCCATGGAAAAAGCCTTTCATCAACTCGGTGAATGTTATCTGGCTCAGACAGAACATATTCATCGGGGCTGGCAACTCATTAGAGAATACCCCTTGTCTAAGGAATTACTGGCCATGTCATTGGTGTGGCGTTCGGAAGCCCGTGATATCTATACCATCGCCGCCAAAGGGGCACCTGAAGCCATTATGGATTTATGTCATATGACATCGGATGAGATGGCAAGGGTTACTCAACAGGTTTCAGGCATGGCTGCATGTGGATTAAGGATCATCGCTGTCGCCAAGGCCATTTTTAAACCTGTTTCACTCCCACCCATCCAGCATGATTTCGATTTTGAATTTGTCGGCCTCATCGGACTTCAAGACCCTGTCCGCCCAACAGCGAAAGAGGCCATCCAAAAATGTTATCAGGCCGGTATCAGAATTATTATGATCACAGGGGATTATCCAGCTACAGCTCAATCTATCGCCAAGGAGGTTGGATTGACTCATGCCGAGGCCGTGATTTCCGGTGAGACCTTAAGGCGCATGAATGATACGGAGTTACAAGCCAAAATCAAAGCCACCAATTTATTCGCCCGGATGATTCCAGAGCAGAAGCTTCGGCTGGTGAATGCCTTAAAAGCCAATGGAGAAATTGTCGCTATGACAGGGGATGGGGTGAATGATGCGCCTGCCTTGAAAGCTGCCAATGTTGGATTGGCCATGGGCGAAAAAGGGAGCGATGTGGCCCGTGAAGCAGCAGGCATTGTCCTACTGAAAGATGACTTATCCTCCATTGTCGGTGGCATTGAGAGAGGCCGTGGCATTTTTGATAACATTCGTAAGGCGGTTGCCTATATTTTGGCCATTCATATCCCGATTGCAGGATTATCTCTCATTCCCGTTTTATTGGGTTGGCCCTTAATCCTTCTGCCGGTTCATATCGCGCTCTTGCAATTGGTCATTGATCCGGCTTGCTCCATTGTGTTTGAGGCGGAGCCTTCGGAAACAAACATCATGTCAAGACCGCCTCGGCCCCCGAAAAGCCCATTGCTTTCAAAATCAATTGGTTTATCCAGTATTCTGCAAGGAATCAGTATTTTTATCACCATTTTTTTAATCTATAGCGTCAGCCAAAATCGAGGCTTAAATATCGCTACTGCAAGGGCTTTGGCATTTACTACTTTTTTTACGGCCAACCTGGCTTTGATTATTTCAAACCGATCCTTTTCACATTCTTTTTTTCAGAATCTTGTTCGTCCCAATCAGGCGTTGAAATGGGTTGCTTTAGGCACATTAGTGCTTGTTATCATGATTCTCTTCCTGCCCTATTTTAGTACCACTTTAGAGATCCGCCTCTTATCCCCTTTGATGTTGGTAATAACCCTCTTATTGGGAATTATCTGTGTTCTCTGGCTGGATTTATTCAAGTTTGTTTTGCCCAAAAAATCTGGTTCTTAAACAAACCTTGTGTTCTGCTCAAATGAATCCTGAATCAATGAATACGGATAAACGATTCATCGCTTGTCTTTGGGTTTGGGCAACTGCCATTGACCGGAATAGCGACAGTACTGCCTGTGATACGTCCCACGCAATAATCCTGCGGTTTGTTATGGCCTAAATTATCGAGCGCTTGCTCAATCAGTTTATCATGCTGAATTTCGGCGTTTCGGGCATTTTCAAAGGACATAACGGCGACTGGAGCATGATCTTTTCGGGCCTGTTCAATAAAGGCGGGATACATGGTTGAACTCTCCTTGGATTCGCCTTGGATCTGATGTTCCAGGTTTTGCTGGGTGGTTCCAATAGTGGTTTTCTCAAGATGAATCGGTTGAGGATGCCCGCCAAGCTTCACAATGGCATTGCGATGGGTATCCCGATGGATGGCCTCAGATTTGGAGATCGCCCGAAGCATCTTGGCCACTTGAGGATAACCCTCTGCCTTGGCTTTGTTTGAATATAAGATATACCGATTGGAAGCATTCGCTTCGCCTTCATAGGCTTGGTTTAAGTTCTTAAGGGTCTGTTCAGGAGGAGCATCTGCATGGCTGGATAGGGTTAATGCTCCCAGCATACTGATAACTATGGCAAAGGTTAAAATAGTGTCTCTATAAGAATGTCGGCCATGCTGGCTTAAATCCTTTAGCATTTCTCATGACTCCAATGTTAAAAATTAAGCCTTCTCAAGCACCAATGCCCATTATTGCTTCATAGAGCGCTTTAAAAATCAATTAGCGAGCAAGAGATATTTAGCAGTTTTTAAAGTTAACAAAGCGTTTGGCACGTAGAGGAAGCTTTTTATACATACGAGCATTATTAAGTATGAATAATGTAAATATAATGACACAATATAGCAATTCTTATTTTTGAGGGATTTTAAAATTTTAAGAGAATTGGTCCAAATAATTAAATTAAATAAGGAGTAAATTCAATGAAATTACATGCAATGCAGCCATCCTTGACACGTTTTAGTGGATTAATACCTGATCCCTCAGATCCTGCGAATACAGCTTTTGTTCGCCCACATGGTGCTGCTGCAAAAAGACTTGATGAAATTCCAGGACCAGATGACTTATTAAGAGCGCTTCTTGCGAGATTAACCCAAAAGCAAGGCCAAGGCAATGGAGATGGTTCTCAAGGAGACGCTTCTAAAGGCGATAAATAGAACTCAAGCAAAATGATTTATTTATAGGGTGCCTCTCTAAGTCAGAAAGGCACCCTAAGATTTTTAAAAGCTTAAGATCGAGAAATACAACTCAATCTATAGGTTCACTACAAGGTCTCTATTCGAAGACTATTATGAGAAGCGGAAAAGTTACGACATACAACTCTTAATTCCGGTATATCGGATAAGAGAAGGGATAGAAACATTTACCCAAATAGTTAATTCGAGAATTTATTTCATATCAAAGGCTATTGAAAGCTAAATTTATAATAATTCATAGATGTTTAGGCATTATTTAGCAAAGAAAGCTGCCTAGAGACATCTTTCTTTATTTTATATATAGGTTTCATTTGTCTGCTGATTAACTAATCATAACCTTCTATCTATATATTTCTGTAGGGGTAATGTTCTTAGTCCTTAAATAGGCTCTTAGCCCATAAAGGGTTCTACTAACCCAGCCATATTCAAGTAAGCTCTTCGATGGGTCTTTACTAGAAGCTCTTAATCGGACTTTTATAATGTGGTCTAAATCACTTATAGGGTCATCAAAGTTAGCTTTTTTATCGATACCATGGTGTTTAGGCGCTTCAAGTCTTAATGCAGATAGAGCTTCTTTTAATGTATTAACTTGGTCAGAGGTTAAGGGCATTAATGTACTGATGCTATGACCCCTTTGAGAACTATTTTGATAGCGATAATATCCATCAACGTATTCATAAAGTTCAATAAATTTTAAATTAGCTTGTCTAACTTCATCAGAAATAACATGTCTGCCCCCACTTGTCATTGTAAGTCTTGCTTCTTTAGACCCAGCAAAGCGTGTTTTTCCGAATTGAGGAGCTGTATAACCGGCATATCCTACTTGCATAATTGACCTCTTTCCTGAATAGACCATTACTTTGTTTACTTAAATGGTGCTCAAGAATTTTTATTGATAAAACTTAAAGAAATGTAAAGCTATTTCAATCTCTGCTATGAAGCTAAAGATGGGGTTTCAGCGAGTTTTTCCAACTTGGCGCGTTGATCGGCTTGGACCAGGGCATCGATAACGCCCTTTATCTCGCCATTGATAATGGGGGTTAAAGGGAAGTTTTGGCCGATACGGTGATCTGTTACCCGATCCTGTGGGTAGTTATAGGTCCGAATCCGCTCGCTTCGATCGCCAGTGCCGACCTGAGAACGGCGTAAGTCGGTGATTTCCTGGGTCTGGCGCTGAAGTTCCAAGTCATAAAGCTTGGCCTTTAAAATTTGCATGGCCCGTTCCTTGTTTTGGAGCTGGCTGCGCTCTTCGGTACAGTGAACCTGAATCCCGGAGGGTTTATGGAAAATCCGGACAGCCGTTTCAACCTTGTTGACGTTCTGTCCACCAGCGCCGCCGCTTCGAGCGGTTTGCATTTCAATATCAGTGGAGTTGATTTCAATATTGATGTCTTCCACCTCGGGCATGACCGCAACGGTGGCCGTACTGGTATGAATTCGTCCTTGAGATTCGGTCACGGGAACCCGTTGCACCCGGTGAACGCCGGATTCATACTTCAGGCGACTATAGACATTATCGCCTTTAATTCCGATGATGACCTCGCTAACGCCGCCCAGCTCCCCTTCGGACATGCTGATAATCTCGGTTCGCCAGCCCATATCCGAGGCATAACGCATATACATCCGCATCATGTCGGCCGCGAAAATATTGGCTTCATCGCCGCCGGCACTTCCTCGAATCTCCAGCATAATGTCCTTGTCATCCATGGGGTCACGAGGCAACAGGAGGAGGCGCATTTGCTCCT
>JANWKX010000173.1 GCA_025451145.1 Vampirovibrionales bacterium | reverse complement strand
TTGATCCCCTTCAGGCAGATAACTCAATCCATCTTTTGCCAATTTTGCAGCTTCACTATTGGGGGCAAGGCGGATGACATCTTGGTAGGCCACTCTGGCGTCTTTAATTCTGCCTAACTGTGCGCAGGTAATGGCTAAATAATAATGACTTTCTATGAATTCAGGCGCGTCATGCGTCACGGAAAGAAACGTTTTATAAGCGTCTTCGTATTGGCCATCGCGATAATGATGGACTCCTTGGTCATATAGTGACTTAATCCCCGGAGACAGACCGTCTTGATCAGCAAAAGCCAGGGGCATCAGAATCACAAGCAGAAAAATCAGGCTGAAAATCAGTTGGCTCAAACGTTTCATGGGTATAATCTCCAAACGATATATGCTCCCAATCGGCATACAAGGACTCTATTATTTAGTATGCTCACCTTTTGTAAAATCACAGCCTTTAAATGGTTGAACCTTCAAAAAAGCAATTATCTCAACTGAAATTTGCCCGCGTCTTTGTTTACCACTCTGAAAAATAATCCCGGATCACCCGGGCAGACTCGCCTACGCCTGGTAGCGAAGGGACTTTCCGACCCAAGTTTTCTATAGTAATAGCAAGATTTTAAACATCGATGATCTTAACCTTTGAGAAACCCGGATAAACAAAGGGAGGGAGAAACAATTGATGAGACGCGTTGAACAAAGAATTGAAATTAACGCTCCTGTAGATGTGTGCTATACACTGTGGCGGGATTTTACAATATTTCCTCGTATTATGCCTAATATTATCAGCATCTCACCAACAGCGGATCCGCATCTCTGGCATTGGAAAATAAAAGGACCTTTTGGGAAGCCCTTAGAATGCGATATTCACCTTGATTTGCTGCATCCTAATAAAATCATTTCATGGCATAGCTTACCCCCTTCAGAATTGGCCAATTCCGGCTCGGTCAATTTTGAAAAGATGAATGATTGTCAGACGCGTATTGATGTTGATTTTGCGTTTAGCTTGCCCCCCGGTCTGGACCAGGTCAAAGAATGGGTGGCGGAATTTGTTGAACAGCCTGAATTGGTTCTGTCCGAAACACTCAAACGTTTCAAAATGATTGCAGAAGAAGTTGGCGAATCTCCAAGCTGCGCTGCTTCTATCCTAGAAACGTCACAACCCTCAGGTCGGGAAAAACCGGCCAAAGAACATCTGATTGATCTGAATCAACCGCCACAGCCCTAACAGTCAGGGCTTCTTCAATTGGCTTGTCTGATGGGAACCTTCGCATCAAGACCTGCCTTGGCCTTCTCAATAAACCCCAAGGATGATTTGTTCATGCGCAAGCGTTTCAACCTGGGATGTATGACGTCACTGACGAGCCCAAGTTTTTCCAACAGTTGAACAATAGAGAATGAAAGATCAATCTCGTACCATAAGTGGCCATGTCGGGCAGAACGTTGATCCGAATGATGATTATTGTGCCACCCTTCGCCATAAGTCAGCAGTGCAACCCACCAGGCGTTTTTACTGTCATCCTTGAGGGCATAGTTCTGATAGCCCCAAATATGGGTCGCAGAATTGACCAGCCAGGTGACATGCCACACATAGACGGTTCTGAGGATACCACCCCAAATCACGAGGGAAAGACCAAGGTGCCATCCGCCAAAATGGTATCCAACAGCATAGAGGGCGGCATGAAAGGCTAAAAAGATTCCAAAAAAGTATTTCTCGAAAAACCGCATAACCGGATCACTTTGTAAATCCATGGCATAGCGATTTTTACCTGCTTCATCCAGTAATGGATGCGTATAGAAGTTCCAAATCATATGGGCCCACCAGAATCCATGCTTAGGCGTATGGGGATCCATATCCTGATCGGACTCCTTGTGGTGAAGCCGGTGCGTGGAAACCCAAAAAATAGGTCCGCCCTGTAAGGCCAAGCAGGCCACAAAAACAAAGAAATATTTAATGGGCTTTACGGTTTTAAACCCGTTATGGGTTAAAAGTCGGTGATAACCCAAGGTGATACCAAAGGTCCCTGTGGCATATACCAAGACGATAAACGTAATCAATCCTGCCCAAGTAAAGGTAAAGGGTGCTAAGAGTGCAAGAAGGTGGAATAGTGCAATAACAACGAGTGTCTCAACCTTAAGTTGACTATTTTTAGCGTAGGCCGGTCGTGAAAACAAAACATGATTCCTTATTGATTCAGGGTGTACCATTGAAGCTACGCATAGCATAACTGTAATTTGGCAAAAGCGCTACCATTTGAAAATAAAAGTATAGCTTTGCCTAGCTCAATTGTCGATTGAAATAATGGGGCTTTACATGATGAAGCCACCGGTTAAACTGCCACTGCTCATAACTTTCACAGTAATAGTACAGGGTTTTCAAAAGCGATTCGCCACTTCTGGATCTCGGCATAAAGGCAACCTGCTCTTCACAACACAACATTGAGATTTCAGCATGGATTACTTTTTCCACATTCCCTTCGGGAAAAGGCTTCGACAAAATCGCTCTTAGCCAATGGTGAAGAATATCCATAGCAGTAGGACCAGCAGCAGTGTTTTCCGCACAATAGCCTTGACGTAATACGATGCTAAATGCCTCTAATATCATACCCGCTCCGCAAACTAAATCTCAATGAAGGTCTTAAACCCATTGAACGGTTCCTGATTTTTTATTGTACCAGACCGGCCATTAACGGGGCCGATCTGTAACAGACTTGTTGCACACAATACTTCAAATACAGGATTTCCGGCGTTAAAACATCACCTGATTCACTCACCAGATTGACGGATGCCTCTTTTTTCAAAGGCGGATTCAAGGGCTCAGAAGCTTGCACAGGAATTGTGGCTTCAATTCCTCCACCACGTTTAATAATCAAGTTAATACTGGGAACCTGGCCCGTCTGAGTTTGATTTTGAGGCAGCATGGGATAAACACGCTTTCTCATTCTCCGTCGCTGGCGAAACCCCAGTGGCCTATCAGAAAGATCTTCCTGTGTCGTGGACTTCTGTGATTCCGAGTCCCCCGTCACGATGTTTCCTGCAGCGTCCGGCATCGGTCCAATATCCAGCTTTACCAGGTAATAACCCGGTGCTAAGGAGACCTGATTATAGTGGACACTTCTTGTCAACTGTAACGCTGCATAAGGCGCATAAGGCAAATTACGATAATCATTGAACTCTGTAAAATCGGTTTTTCCATAGGGCGGCAATACAGGTAAAAAATATTTTCTATGGTCGTCTTCCCCTGAACGATTCCAACTGGATCTGGAATCATAGATACTATGGCTTTCTTCTTCTGCATAGGTGATATAGGACAGTGATAGTCCGATAAATCCCAGCATTAGGATGACTAAAGCGATATTTAAGAAACGCATTCCGCTGGCGATCCTTGGCGCAATTTTGTAATCGCATCTGCCATGGAAGTCTTGGCATTAAAAACAGCTGACCCTGCCACCAAAATATTGGCGCCTGCCTCTCGAATCGCCATTGCATTGGCAGGCAAAACGCCACCATCCACCTCAATCAGGATCTCCCTTTCACCAATCATCTGTTTTAGGCGTTGTATTTTATGGAGGGTATTGGGGATAAATTTTTGCCCGCCAAACCCAGGGTTGACCGACATAATTAACACCATATCCACCACATCCAAAACATCTTCAAGCAGTTCAATGGGTGTGGCAGGATTCAGCGATAGACCCGCCATGGCGCCAAGCTCCTTAATCCGGTTTAAGATTCTATCCAGATGGGTTGAAGCCTCCCAATGCACCGTTATAATATCCGCCCCGGCAGCCTTATAATCCGCAATGGATAATTCCGGATGCTCAATCATCAGATGCACATCAAAGGGCAAATCACTGTATTGTCTTAAAGATTCAATGACCGGCGGACCAATGGTTAAATTCGGTACAAAATGACCATCCATCACATCCACATGTACCCAGTCCGCATTGGCTTTTTTCAAATCAGAAAGGGCTTCACCCAAACGCGCAAAATCCGCGGATAAAATCGATGGCGCAACCAAAGGCTCAGTTGTATATCGAGGGCTAGGCATAGGGGTATTGTATCACACGACATAGCCCCTTGGACTTGAAGATTCTCTTGGTATCAGGTGCCTTTAAAAATAGAAAGACGACAGAACCCTGCCGTCTATGAGAAGAGAAGTAAGAGAAGATATTAATTAGAGGAATTGATGCTTAAGGGATAGCATAAAGGGCCGATTTACGCAAACAGAAAAACCCAAAAAAACCGAATTGTTAAAACTTGTAACAAATCTGTTTAAAAAAGAGAGAATCTATATATCTTGACGATATCTATCACAGGGGCAACACAAGAGTAACGGTGATAGAGAGGGTGCGGCGTGCGAGTTAGTGCTTTAAACGGTGTGGATTTAACACCATATTTAGGTTATCTACAGGCAACCGGTTTAGATACCTATTTTACGCCCACGGCGGTGGATAATAATTCCTCAACAAGGGCTACAAATAGCGTTAGTGATTATACACCGGAGCAGTTACAGGACATTCTGAATCAACTGGACATCAGCGAAAACAAATTTTTTATTATTCGGCTATTACAGCGGCAAGATGTCATTTCCATTCTGCCCTATCTTCAGCCTTCACAGCTTATCAACGGGATGAACTTCTTTCAACGTGATGATTTACTCTTGTTTATGAATTACCTTCCCAAAGAGCAGGTCATGCAAATGCTGTTATCCGTGATTCCTCTGAGAACATTGATGCAGCTTTTTCCGACTGAAATTATTTTCAATATTCTTCGCTCACAACGTTTAAATGTCACCGATATGGCCAGTGGCTTTAAAAATATGCCTTTACAAATGTTGCAACAACTCATGATGAACATTACCGGGCAAAATACCGAGCAGTTGTCCCAAAGAGAGCTTTGCAGTATGTTCCGCCAACTGGATAAAGTGATGATTCTGAATGGCATGAAGCAATTGGGCGACAAACATATCTTTGAATACACGTTTCAGTCGGTTCAAAAAGATCCCCAACTACTAACGATGATTCCTCAAGAAAGCTTTATGAATGTCATGTCTTCCTTTCCCAAAGCCAATTTGCTGGATTTATTCCAAATGGTCGATCCCAGTATCTTGATGCAATTTTTGACCCAGCTCCCGGATCCGCAATTGGCGTTAACCGCCGCTCAAATTGATGACAACACCTTCTCCTACCTAATGTTGAACAAATTCTCAAATGTATTAGCCTCATTGGCCACAGCCGCCTAGAACCTAACCGAAAAACATCCATGACGGGTATCTACGTTGTCGATACGGTGCTCGAATCCTCATTTACTCTCTTGTAAACTCCGGTTCTCTGGCCAACTCGGCAGGCGTGCCTCGTTGGAAATCCGAAAAATTCTTTATAACACTCCACTGCGTTTCGCTTAGCCTCTAGCATTTACTCCGCCCTAAATATTTCTCGGTTAGGTTCATAAAATCGAAAATCCTTAAAATCATTCGCTTTGTTTCACGGTATGGGCCGATTATAATAAGCCTCCATGGACACCCTTACTCAACATCCAACCATTGTTGCCATTACCGGCGCGACCGGGAGTATCCTCGGATTTCGCTTAGTTAAGGCGCTATTGGAGCTGGGTGAGCCAACTGGACTCATCATCAGTGGCCATTCATACCAGGTGATTTTGGAAGAGATGAAGCTCACCCTGCCGCCTGGGAGTGAGCAGAAAGAGAGTATTCTCAATTATCTGAACCTGACAGACCTAAAATACAAAAATCTTCTGCAATGCTACTCCAATAAACAACTCGGAGCCCCCCCCGCCAGCGGAACCTATCTAACCCGGGGGATGGTGATTATCCCATGCTCAATGGCAACCCTTGGAAAAATGGCCTCGGGAATCTCGGATAATCTGGTCACCCGCGCAGCCGATGTGACCATCAAGGAGGCTCGAAAATTGATTGTGGTTCCCAGAGAAAGCCCCTTTAACCAGATTCACCTGGAAAATATGCTTCGCCTGAATCAGGCAGGGGCCTTGATGATTCCGCCAGTGTTATCGTTCTATCAGGAAGCCTTTAAGTCCCTGGATGGGCAGATTAATTACACCATCGGAAAAATTCTGGATCATCTGGGACTCCCCCATCATGGTCTTTTCCCTCGATGGGGGACTTAAGAATCCTCTTCTGGAAAATCTTGTGCTGAAAACGGATGCGGGGCAGGGGGTTGCTTAAAGGTGGATTTATAGAGAAAGGAAATTTCAAAGGCGCTGCCACTGCTCTCCAACTGATGTTTCACGGTAAACATCTCATAGAGGGCTTTTGCAAAGGACTGGCCCAACTCTTCCGGAAAAACCTGGCCGCAAATCTGACAATCCACGGCTTGGCGCCCTTGAAAACGGAGTACATTTACATTAAATTCATTTCCACAGCGCCGACAATGCAATGTGATTCTCGGATAGCTGTTTGCCGGTTGATAATTGCGGTTCTCCGACACTT
>JANWKX010000172.1 GCA_025451145.1 Vampirovibrionales bacterium | reverse complement strand
GGGGAATCCCAGGAAAATCCGGGGAAATATTTTCATAACAATGTGGTCAATACGTTAAACCTGTTTCGGGCGATGCAAGAAGCAAGCATCAAGCGCATTGTCTTTTCCTCCACATGCGCCACTTACGGAAACCCCATTCGCCTACCCTTAGATGAAACGCATCCTCAATCACCGATTAATATTTACGGCACCACCAAGCTGATGGTCGAGAAAGCCTTAGAAGGGTATCATCAAGCTTTAGGATGGTCCTGCATGGCCCTACGATATTTCAATGCCGCAGGGGCCGATAGTAGCGGCCTGATTGGGGAACGCCATACTCCGGAAACCCATTTGATTCCTCTGGTCCTACAAACCGCCCTTGGCCAGCGTCCTCACATTTCCATATTCGGCGAGGATTATGACACACCGGATGGCACCTGCATTCGGGATTATATCCATGTCACTGATCTGGCCATCGCCCATTGCAACGCCTTGGAATACATTACCCAACAAACCGTTTGGGAAGCCGTCAATCTAGGAACCGCACACGGGGCTTCGGTCAATGAGATTATCCAGATTTGTGAGGCAGTGACCGGTCTTAATATTCCGGTTAAATTCGTTGCCAGACGCCCCGGAGATCCGCCCAAGCTGGTGGCAAATGCCGATAAAGCCAAAGCCCTGCTCGGCTGGACGCCTCAGTACGGGTTAAAAGAAATTATTGAAGCCGCCTGGCATTGGGAGCAAAAGCAGGCTATTGAACAGGATGAACCGCAAGCCACCGAAGCACTTCTTTAAGAATTTCCTCAGAGGAGAGACTTTCCACAGCGGGATTTGTTGATTGAAGCGCCCGGAGCCCATCGCTAATTTCTGAAAGATTGTATCCCAGGGACAATAAAACCGCCTGAGCCTCCTGAATCGAGGTGGAATTCATCGGCATGGTCGTTTGACCGCCAGCATATTGGTCCAGTTTTTCATCCCGCCATTTGGACATTTTGTCTTTCAATTCCAAGGCAATTTTTTGGGCCAATTTGGGGCCCACCCCTTTGGCTGAACTCAAACGCTTATGATCTGAGACCATGATGGCCGAGGCAATCTCCGACACACTCAGTTCAGACAGAAGCGCCAAAGCCACCTTCGGCCCCACACCGGAGGCTGAAACCAGCAGATCAAACAAGTCCCGCTCTTCACGGGAAAGAAACCCAATCAACTGCATCAGATCTTCACGGACGATGAGAGATGTATAGACCGTCAGGGGGTCTCCAACGGCCGGGCTTTGAAGCAGCGTCACTGAACTGGTCAGGATCTGAAACCCAACGCCCCCCACCTCCAAGACGAGAAACGCCCCACCATTGAGCATTTCCCCTTTTGACGCCAAGATGCCTTTTAAATACGTTATCATAGCCTTATTGTACCTAAGTTTAAGGGAATTGTCTTGCCTTCGGCTTTAAACCCCAGCCTCTCAGAAGGGTCCTCTGTCCGGCGTGCGCTTTGAACGATTGAAGCTGACCTTGAGGATACGAGCGCTTCTTACCCAAGGATTAAACCACCCTCGCCAGAGGCTAGGCAATCGCCTCTATCATTTCCGATTCCGTGGGTTGGGATTGAATAGGCTCACGGGTTTTAAACTGGGTATTGTAGAGTGAGGCATAAACGCCATCTTGAGCCAGAAGAACCTCATGGGAGCCTTCTTCCACAATTTGGCCTTCACTCAGCACCACAATTCTATCGGCATTACGAATGGTGGATAAGCGGTGGGCCACCACAATGACCGTCCGGTGAACCATCAAGGCCTCAATGGCTTTTTGGACAATGGCCTCCGACTGGTTATCCAAAGCACTGGTGGCTTCATCCAGAATAACAATGGGGGCATTCTTCAACAGAGCCCTTGCGATGGCGACCCGTTGTTTTTGTCCGCCGGACAGTAAAACACCACGCTCCCCGATACGGGTTTCCAGCCCTTCCGCCAATGAATTGATAAAGGGTACCAGATACGCCCGCTCGACAGCGTCCCAAACCTCTTCTTCGGTGGCATCCGGTCGGGCCAGCATCAGGTTTTCACGAATCGTACCATTAAAGAGGAAGTTATCCTGTGTGACCAGGCTAATTTTGTCCCGAAGGGATGAGAGGGTAATCCCACGGATATCCTGACCATCAATGGTAATGGTTCCCTCGGTCACATCATAGAATCGGGGAATGAGGCTGGTCACGGTGGACTTCCCACCGCCTGAGTTACCGACCAGGGCAACGGTTTCGCCTTTACGGAAAGACAGGTTGATGTTTTTGAGAACCGGAACGCCTGGGTTATAAGCAAAGGTCACGTTCTCAAACTCAATTCCTTGCCGAATTTCATTCAGCTCAACGGCATCAGGCTCATCCTTGATATTGGGCTGCGTGTCCAGGACCTCAAAGATACGGGTGGCTGAAATCAAGGAAACTTGGGTCGCCAGGATGGATCCGCCGAGATTTTTCACCGGGTTGTAGAGCATGATTAAGGCCACCAGGAAGGATACAAAACCGCCGGTGGTCAGTTGCCCATTCACAACCATTTTACTGCCAGAGAAGATGATGATGGCAATCCCAATGGAGGCAATCAAATGCATGGATGGGGTTAACCATCCGCTGGCTTTAATATAGCGCATGCCCGCTGAAAAAATAGCGTGCTGAAACTGCTTGAAGCGATCTGCCCGAATTCCCGACAAATTATACCCATAGATGACCCGAATGCCGGTAACGGTTTCGTTATAAAAAGAGATGGCATCCGTGGCAACAGCCATCATTTTGGAATTCATGGTCCGAATGATCTTTTTAATCTTGGTCGAAGGGAACAAAATGCACAGCAAAATGCTAATGGCAATAATGGCCAACTTCCAGGAGGTGAATAATAAAACACCCATTAAGGAGATTGATGAGAACAAACGGGTTGAGAAATCCCGAAGGGTATCCAAGCAATTGGATTGCAGCGCCTGAGGTTCATTGTAGTAATACTGAATCACTGCACCCGATGTGGTTCTATCAAAATAACTGATATCCAGGCTTTGGAGCTTTTCAAACAAGGCTTGTCGAATGTCATTAACCAGGTTATAGCCAAGCCACCCATTTAAATAAAGGGATAAATAGGTCAATCCACCTTGAAGAAGCGTAAAACCCACAATAAAAAGCGGTACCAAGGTCACGGAATGGACCGATTGCTTCACCAAAACCCCATCCATATAAGGCCTTAGAGAATAGGCAATTGCGGCATCCAAGCTACCAATGGGAACGGTGATCAAGGTAGAGATAACTGCCCTAGTCGCATATGGCTTTAAATAGGTCAATAACCTCAGGTATGTATTAAAGCCACTTTTCGGATCGCTGTATTTCAGAAAGGGGATACGCAGAAGAAGCTGATGAATCAGTCGCTTAAACAAAAGGGTCTCCTAAAGCAAGGTGTCCTGTTTACCTATGGTCAGTTTGCCATAAAAGTGCATATCCATAAAGCCCCTTTTGTGACGGGCTCAGGATCAAGAATCAATACTTGACCTTAACAGGCTTTGCAGAAGGGTAATGGCCTCTCCATAAACAAATCGGGCAGGAAAAAAAGGGTTTCAACACAACTTTGTATGAGTGATCAAGACCTGCGTGCTTCACTTCAATTTTTATACTTTTTATGAAAAGCCTTGTTATTTTTTTCTAAACATGATAAGGTAACAAAATTAATTGTGTTAAAGATACACAAAGGTATTATTTTTAAATGCAATCTCCCCTGAACAACATTATTATCCTCGTGATTATTATTCTCATCGGATCTCCCGGTGGGTAAATAAGTGTTGTTCAACTAAAGCAAGCTTATCAGACCGCCGGGACCCTCACAGGCCCGGCGGTTTTTTGTTGCCCCTCACAATGACAGCAGATAACCTGAAGGAGCGCCTCAAATGAAACACCAACTCTCTCTGACAAACGTCTCAAAATCCCTTTCCCTAAGCGTCGTCGACACCGTTTTATCGAATCCCGCAACGGAGACGATATGCTATGGCGACTAAGATGATTGCGCATGAGGCGGCATTATCCCCTGTTAAGGAAGTAGAGACATTAACCGGGGCTCATATCTTTCTCAAAACCTTGGTTGAAGAAGGGGTTGATAAGATTTTTGGTTTGCCGGGTGGTCCGATACTGTCCATTTACGAGGCACTCCCGGAGTATCCCATCCAGCACTATCTGGTTCGCCATGAACAAGGCGCGGTTCACATGGCAGAAGGATATGCCCGGTCCACCGGAAGACCTGGCGTGGTATTGGTCACATCCGGCCCAGGGGCCACCAATACCATCACCGGCATTACGGATGCCTTCTATGATTCCGTGCCTCTGGTGGTTTTTACCGGCAATGTCGCAACGGATTTAATGGGCAATGACGCCTTTCAGGAATCGGACATTGTGGGCATGACCCGGTCTTGCACAAAGCATAATCTCCTGGTCCGTCACGTGGATGAGCTTGAATCTGCCATTCGCGAAGCCTTTTTTGTGGCCACCAGCGGCCGACCTGGCCCTGTCCTGGTGGATTTACCCAAGGATGTCTTGCTGGGCTCAGCCCCATTTAATCCTGATGGTCTTCATGAATTTAACTTGCCAGGGTATGACCTATCAGAGAGCTTTACAGAAGAAGATCTAGATAATCTTCTGGCGTTGATGGCTCAAGCAGAGCGGCCTGTTCTTCTGTCTGGCGGGGGTGTTGTGACATCAAACGCCCATCAAGAGATTTTAGCCTTTGCAGAAGGATTTCAATTACCCGTCGCCTGTTCATTGATGGGCCTTGGAGGCTTTCCAGCAAGCCATCCTTTATATCTTGGATTCTGCGGTATGCATGGCCATTATTGGGCCAATATCGCCATTGCCAACGCCGATTTACTTCTGGTGGTCGGGAATCGGCTGAATGAGCGTCAGACCGGAAATGCCAAACGCTTTGCCCAAAACGCCAAAATTGTTCACATTGATTTGGATCCGACCTCCTTAGAAAAGAATGTCGCGGCATGCCTCCCAATTCAAGGGGATATTCAACATGTCTTTGAGCGGTTAAATACCAAATCTGAGGATCTATCTGGCTTTAAAACGACATTATCCTCCCGTCAAGCCTGGTTTGAACAAATTGCTAACTGGAAAAAGCGCCGTTCAGAAGCGACTTATCCAGAAAATCTCCTGCACCCCCAGTTTGTCATTGAGCGATTATTTCACTGGCTCCCGAAGGATGGATTCGTCACCACCGAGGTTGGCCAGCATCAAATGTGGGCTGCCCAAGCCTTTAACCTGGATCAACCCAGAAGCTTCATCACCTCCGGTGGCCTTGGGACCATGGGATTTGGATTTCCCGCAGCCATTGGTATTCAAACCGCTTACCCGGATAAAGTGGTTCTGGATATCGCAGGCGATGGCAGCTTTCAAATGACGCTCCAAGAGCTGGCCATGGCCGCGGATTACCAGTTGCCGGTCAAAGTCGCCATTATCAATAATGGCCACCTGGGCATGATCCGCCAATGGCAAGGCAAAATCTTTACCCGTGAAAGCGAAGCCCAGCTCACTTCGCCGGATTTTATCAAACTGGCCGAAGCCTATGGCTGCGCTGGCTTTAAAGTCGAGTCGCCTGAAGACGTCGATCGCGTGATCCAAGAGGCCTATTCGATTATGGATCGCCCTGTCATTATCGATTTTCGCGTGCAGGAGCGGGCTGATGTTTACCCATGGGTCCCTGCTGGGGCCGGTAACGAAGAGATGTTGTTAGAAACACCCAATACAGATAAGGAGTAGTCGCTGATGAAAACAGTTCTGTTTTGTCGAATGCAAAATCGCCTGGGGGCATTGGATCGCCTCTTGGGGGCCTTCAGCTTCCGGGGGTTTATGCCTGAGCAATTCCTGTCCCAATGCCAGGAGGATGGCGAGTTGATGGAAGTGATGATCTCATTTGAATGCCCGGAGCCCAAGCGTCTTGAAAAGCTGATGAAGATGCTTCTCAAGCAGATTTATGTGATTGAGGTCAAAGAACTTGCCTTGGACGCGAAGGCCGTAACAGCACTACAAAGACCCAATGTGATGCCCATGTTTACTGATTTACAACCCTTAAGGAGAACCGCCCATGTCTACAACAGCTAATGAAACAAGACCCTTGAATATTTACTATGACAAAGACATTGATAGAAGCCTGCTATTGAGTCAAAAAATTGCGGTGTTAGGATTTGGAAGCCAAGGCTATGGCCAAAGCCTCAACCTCAAAGACTCCTCTGCCAACGTCAAAGTGGCCTTAAGAGCGGGTAGCGCCTCTGAGGCCAAAGCCAAGGCCGCTGGTTTGGAGACCCTGGATTTTTCCGAAGTCGCCGACTGGGCGGATATGATTATGTTTCTGGTACCGGATGTCTATCACCGGGAAGTTTATGAAACCTACCTCGAAGGCCGTTTAAAGCCAGGCCAATCGTTGGTCTTTAGCCATGGGTTCAGCGTCCATTACCAGGAAGTTGTGCCCCCTGATTTTGTCGATGTCTTCCTGATCGCCCCCAAAAGCCCCGGTCATTTGGTTCGTTCCGAATTCAGCCGGGATCGAGGCGTTCCATCATTGATGGCGGTTTACCAGGATGCCAGCGGTCAGGCCAAAGAAAAGGCCTTGGGCTATGCCGCCTGTTTGGGCTCCGGTCGGGCCGGCGTCATTGAAACGACTTTCAAAAATGAAACTGAAACCGATCTCTTTGGCGAGCAGGCTGTCTTGTGCGGTGGCGCTTCGGCTCTGGTCAAAGCGGGTTTTGAAACCCTGGTTGAAGCCGGCTACCCGCCTGAGTTGGCCTACTTTGAGTGCCTCCATGAACTCAAGCTCATTGTGGACTTGATGTATGAAGGCGGCCTGGAGGACATGCGTTATTCCATCAGTGATACAGCTCGCTATGGCGATGTTACCCGTGGACCACAGGTTGTGGGACCAGAAGTCAAGGCTGCAATGAAGCAGGTTTTGCGTGAAATCCAAACCGGGCAATTCGCCCAGGAATGGCTTGCTGAAAACAAAGCCGGGCAACCCAACCTCAAAGCGCTGGTTGAAGCCGATCGTCAGCACCCCCTTGAAACAACGGGCCAAAAGCTCAGGGCCATGATGTCCTGGCTTTCTGGCAGCCGACTTGTGAACCGTGTCAAGAATTAACCCTGAATAATAGGAGATAAAACACCATGGTATCAGGCCTTGTTGGAAACCCACTTTCGGAAGCTCACCTTAGCCGCTCCAAATCAGCCATTACGGCTGGGTTTATGGATTTGGCCATTGGCGATGACGGACGAATTAGACTGCCAGGGATTCCAGCAGGCCTGAATATCGCCTCCTATCTCCCCATGGTTCACCAGTATGCTTCCATCATGGAAGCCAACCGGATTCTGGATGGATTTAGGCCACAGTTAAGCCTTGCTCCCGCCAGTAGCCCTCAGGATCCCTTGACACCCCTGCATGCCTCCAAGCGCTTGCCGAATTTATACTACAAACGGGAAGATATGACTGTCACTAAGGCCTATAAGGTCAGAGGCGCATTGGTGGGCATGGCGAAACTGATGGCAGCCGATGAACATCAATCTTTTCTGGCTGTGTCCACCGGAAATCATGCCCTTGGGGTCTTAAAAGCGGCCTCGTTACTCTCCCCCAAGTCAGTTCGTATCGTCATTCCAAACGGCACGTCAAGCCAGAAACGAACCAAAATAGAGGAAGCCCTCCGTTCCTTAAATCAATCCGGCGTCCGAGGAGAACTGGTGTGCATGGGCGATTCCTTTGATGAAGCCCGGCTCTGGGCACAATCCCAGACAGAAGGCGAAATATACCTGGATCCTTACGCCGATCCCTGGGTCGTTGCCGGTCAAGGAACCATTGGTCTTGAATTATTCCGACAAGTTGCCCCCCTCCTGGATGATCGTCACATCGAAGAACTGGTTCTCATCGCCCCTGTAGGAGGTGGCGGTCTTCTGACGGGGACAGCAACGGCATTGAAAATGGCCACAGCCTGGGATCCCAGGTTCCGGCATATCAATATTCGGGTGGTCGGGTTACGGTTAAACCGGATGGATTCCGCCCTGGGAGATGCCATTAAGGTCGACCAGGTGGCTGAAGTCAACCAAAGCCTCTTTGAAGCGCTGAATGTGACGCTCCTGGGCCTGG
>JANWKX010000171.1 GCA_025451145.1 Vampirovibrionales bacterium | reverse complement strand
CCACCACGGCCATAACCAACCTGGCGGCGTGCCAATTGCTGATTAATAAACGCCTCGTCAATGGGGATTCCGGCAGGAAGATCGTCTATAAAAACCGTTAATCCCTGTCCATGGGATTCACCTGCGGTATAAAATCTCATTTAAGTCCGAATTAACCTGCCCGGCGAACTTTGTTAGCCCGGATGCATGAGGTGCAGACCCGAAGGGTGGTATGGGTCCCATTTTGCAAAATCACGTGGCATCGTTGCAGGTTAGGCTGCTGGAAAACACGATGGTGCTTATTGGAGAAGCTGATTTTATTTGATTTGTTACGGCCTTTTCCGCAAACATCACAGGTAGCCATGAGCAGGATTCCTTTATTGGTTCGTTTTCAGGAGTATTTGATATTTAATCACCAAGTCACTATTTTGGCAAGAAATCCGGGAGCGATTCAAGCCGTTGGCTGAGAAGGCCTTTCAACAACTTCATAAAACTTTAAATTGCGAAATATTCTCGCACAAACCTCACTTGAGGAGGTTTAATGAATAGTGAGTTACTTGAAGGGGCTAATTTTCAAACGCCATGCAGTTGCCTGGTATTATCAGCAGTTTATCTAATCCCTACATCCAGCAACGCCTATTAACCGGACTCAGCAACGAGGGACCTATATCAATTATACCGGTTGAGGGCTCGGTGACGGGGGGACGATCGTTCTGGGCTTATAAACGGAGCGGTTTCCTTGAATTTCAGGAACGCTTCCTGGAAGAAGCCTCCGTTGCCCTGGTTTGGCTGTTTGGCGTCAACGCCATGAAGGGGTTATTTGACAAGTTTGTCCAAAACCCAAAATTCGCCAATATAATGCGTGGGATTTACATTAATGCCGACTGGTCTACCGGCTTTATGCGGCAGTTTTTACCAGGAAAGGTCAAGCCATCCATCCTGCTTTCGCCCCTTGAAGCGTTCAGCAACAGTTTTTCAACCTTAACTCGGACATTGGCCATGAAAAGCCTGAAATGGGGCATTGCCGTTAGTGTCCCCCTGCTCCTATGTGGCTACGTCATCCCTAAGCTCAACCAAAAGAAAACAAAATGGATCCTGGAAACCTTTTATAAAAAGCACCAAGACCCTACAAGGACTCAATTACAAATACATAACCATCCGGTTGGCGTTCCGCAGGAAATCAATAGCCAAGCAAAGCAGGATTTGGGATTCTCCCCGATACTCCCCAAGCCGGAAACGCTGACTTATAACAAAACACCCGATGGCAACCTACTCTCTCCCTGGTTATCCCCGACCTATACCAAGGGCGATTTCGGTGCGAGCTTTATTCCGCCGCCGTGGGGCAGCAATACCTGGGGACAATCCAATTGCTGGAATCAATACCCCTATGCAGGTTATTCATACCCATACAATATGCAATACCCACGATTTGGAGGGGGGGTAACCCATCAGCAAAAACGAGGCTTACGATTTGGGAGTCTTGGGGGGCTCGGAGCTTTGGCTTCGGGGCTACAATTTTTAAATCCTTTCAAAATGCCATTCTTTGGCGGATTCAGTCAACTGGCGTCTTTGGTTGACAACACCCGCTATGGTTCCATTTTGGTCGTTGATTTCGGCATTACTTCAGGCCGAATGGTAACAGCTTGGCCAAGAAGCAAATACGAATCCCTTGAGTACGGCTTTCGGGATGTCGCCAGCTTGCTCCCTTACATCGCCGTTGTTCCCGGCACTTTGTGGCTTGGCAATCTAGCATTGAACCGATTTAGCAAGGACCATGGCTATGCCATTCAAGTTGACAACCAGATTGCAGAAAAAATTAAAGAGACCCTTAAATCCAGGCTTCATGTCAGCGCGCCTGGAGATACCATTTCACCTAAAGCCCTTCATCGCCTGATTAACGGGATCGAAACCAGTCAACTCCCTCAACAGGCTCAGGCTGAACTAGCCCATGTTCGGAATGGCATGCTCAGCCAACAACTTCGACAGGCGCAATCAACAGAGGCCTTTGGAAATCGATTTTTACAGGAACTACATGCCTTTGGAACCAATGAGCCAAGAGAATGTGATGAGATTAAAGCTATCCTCAAACCCTTTATTGATTTGGATCAACTCGGCTCATTATCTAAAAAGCCTTTTACTGCAGAAGATCTGGAAAAAGCCTTGACAGAGATTTGGAATCACAAGGGCTTACAGCTTCAGCAGAAATTTCATGCCAGCAATGCCTTAAAATTCGCATTTCGGCATGAGGCCGGGTTAACCCAAGCGGATATTGAGCATGCCCTTCAGCACATTACGGATCCGGCCTTGCGAAAATTGCTTCAGGCCCAAAGCCAACGGGTCTGCCGTTTAGGATCCGATAAAGTCATTGCCTCCATGCTTCGTCGCAGTATCGATGCCGCCAATTTATCCGGTAAACTCAATACCCAGCTCTACCAGGATATGGATCGGATTGCCCGCTGTGTTGAACGGGCCACCCAAGAAGGGGTTCCCATTGATCAATTTATCCCGGATCACTTGGAAAGCGTCTTTTCAGACTGTGTAAAATATCTTAACCATGTTACATCGCCTGCGCGGCAAGGCGAAAAGGATGAACTACTCACCTTGATTGAGTCGCTCAGGCAAAAACTCGCCGCTGATCGGATGAGTGCGGCCTCTGAAATGACCCAGTATGATATCATTCAGCTCATCGACAAGATTCGAAGCTTTGGTCAACGAGGCAGGTTCCTTCCGAAGCGGCTCAATCCGAATGGTATTGGACATTTGGCTGATGAGCTAGAGACAATTCGTCCCATTTTCAATGAAACGAGCGGGCGATCGGCGCAAAGTATTCTTTGGGACCGGATCCATCAAGTTATGAATGATGAATTACTGGGCAAGCATATTGGAAAAGGCCCTCAAAGAGACTTGATTGAACATTATGCAGCCCTGATTGAGCGATTGAAATTATCCGCTTCCGGGCGCTATTCCATGCTGTTGACCGAATCCATGCCCCATTTCCAAGAAGAATTGGAAACCCAACTCAATCATCTGCTGATGGGTGGTTTGAAAAATGAAGAACACTTCTATACGATGGCCCTCAGAGTTCTGGGCCGGGCCTCCTCAGCCGTTGAAAGCGGCATGAGTGGCAAAGAATTTATGGCTATTAAACGTCGAATTGATCCCTATCTGGATACCATTCTGAAGCGCCTGGGAAATGGTGAAACCGTAGACACCCTGGAGAACTTCGTCAAAGCCAACGCTCGGTGGCGAAATGGCATTTGGGCCCTTGGGCTTGGCCTTGCCATGATAGGTGTGGGCATTGTTATTCCCGTGCTACAAACCCGGATTACCAAGGCCCTTACCGGTAAAGATACCCATCCTGGCCTCAATGCCATGGAGCATCGGCTCGGTATCAATGCTCAATAAAGACAAGGGTTGAAAAGCAACCGAAAAATCCGAATAGACGCCAAGGCCATGATGCCAAATACAACATCATAAAGAATGCTGGTCTCGCTCAAACGGGTGAGCCAAATCACAGCTTGATGCGCGCTCATATGGTGCATGAGTGCATAAACACCAATTCCCAGGGCCCCAAAGCCATGAATAATCAAGACACTTAACAATGCCCCAAGCAGAATCCACAACGAGCGTCCTTTGAGCCATCCTTTTTGCACATACGCCTGAATAATGGTTCGCTCAATGGCAATTGGGCACAACAGCAAGCCAATTAGGTAGCCCGATGAAACCTGATCCGAGAAATAATAAGGCCCACCACCATTGGCAAAAACAGGCAAGCCCAAAATGCCCATTAGTAAATACATGGCAATGGTCACGGTTCCGAAGCGAGCCCCCAGAAATCCCGCAACAAAAATGGCCGCAGGGATTTGCATACAGTAAACTATCGGCTCATAGTGCTGGTCTTGAATCATGACAATGGGATTGGGCAATGAAACCATAACCATTGGCGCGATGATTAAGGCCACGACGCTCCAGAACATGATAATCAAGGTTGACGGAAGAAACTGGCGAGGAGGCTGCGACACCAGGCTTAAAAGGGTATTTTCCTCTTTCAGCTCATCGACATGAGCCAAAATATCAATCACACCTCGATTTTGAGCCGCAGAAGTCATCTGTTAATCCGCCCCTTCCGGTAATTTTCCACCCAACCGATTGGCCAATTTTTGCCTTACTTCCTTGAAGAAAATGCGAAAGGACTTATCCTGAATGCTCTCTGTCGTCATAATCAGGGCATCTTCGTTGGTATCTTGATAATAACGGGATCGGACGCCCAATGTCCTGAAGTGATACTTGTAATACAGTTGCTGGGCTGAAAAATTACTCACCCGCACTTCAAGGGTGGCCCATTTGACCGATTGTCCCGACATCCGATCCAGCATTTTCACCAGTAATAATTCGCCAAGACCGTTTCCTCGGAAGGTCGGATCAATGGCAATGGTCGTTATATGACCTTCATCCAGCACAATCCAGTAGCCACAATAACCAATAATCTTGTTCTCCGGCTTATAGAGCAAAGTATAGTATCGACCGACCTGATTCTTGATCTCAAAGCTAAAGGACTCCGGTGACCAATGATGACGGCCGAATGACACGGATTCAATGAGCATAATTTCAGGAATATCAGCCGTACGCATTCTTCGGATCAGCAGATCCTCATGAGAGACTGTTTTGGGAAGGGGGGATGGAACTTGACTCACGTTACATCTCAAAAGCGTATCATTTGGTTTTAAGCACGAATTTGGTTATAATTGTAGCCTTAAATCAGTCGAGGTACCAGCCTGTCCAGGCTGGCTATTATGACAGAATGCTTAAGGCCCATCTCCTTGTCTGATCTTTCCGTAAACACCATCTCAATTTCATTAAAGCCTTTATTACCAGGCTTAGAGAGCCTTGAACAAGCTGTTATTCGCCCTTTACCATTAATGAGCTTGTTGTCACTCTACAATCGCCGGTTAAGGCTGGAATTTCCGGCGCAGCGGGATTATGATTTGAATCTGCTGGCGGTGAACAAAGGCTTTATCAACCCCCAGTTGTCTCGCCAGAAAATCCAAGGACTTCCTCTTAAAACCATTGAACAACTGGCCATTTGGGTCGGCCAAGCTTCTGCTGAGGCGGAAGGATATCGCCCGAATCCTGTAATGGATGCCCTTTTAGAAATGATCATTGCATTGGAGGAGACCTATCAATTTGATCTCTCCGCCTTGGTGTCCGAGGATCTCGCTTTAATGGAAGCCCATCCGCAATCAGGGGTCCATGGCTATCTTTTTAAGCCCACCCTGAAGGCAGAATCCATGCAACAGATCCTGAGCTCCCAAGGCTTTACCACGGCGTTCATAGATGTCCTGCCCCATGATTTGCCCATGGCCTATTGGCTTTGCAGACGTTTAAATCAACCGCATCCATGGAGTGCACTATTAGACGTGCTTCCCAGCAGCCAGGAAAGCCAATTTCCCTTTTTAGCCCGGTTAAAACGAATTCAAGAACATCTGCTTCATCAGGATGAGAGATTCTCCTCACAGCAGTCTGTATCAGACTTATGCGAAGCATTACCCCAAATCAGACAATGGATTGAAACACGCTTTACGGAGTTTTCGGCTGAAGCCAATATTGCACGTCCTATCCAAGGACTGGTTTTAGCGGAAGGCGCAACCGAGGAACTGTTGATTCCTGTTGTTGCAGAAGCCGTAGGCTACAATCTCGCTCAAGAAGGCATTGTGGTTCAGGCGGTTGGTGGAAAAAGCCAGATGCTCCAACAATATACCAATTTTGCAGAATGTCTGGCCGTCCCCATCACCATGGTCTTGGATAAGGATGCCCAGTCCCTGTTACCGGATCTGCAATATTATCAGCGCCCTCAAGACCAAATCCTCATTTTGGAAGAAGGCGAATTTGAAGATATGTATTCGCCAAACCTGATCGTGAAAACAGTCAATAAACACTACCATACCAATACGGCCTTAACCTTGACACTCCTGAAGCAAATGCGGGGGGCAACCCGGGTGAGAACCCTTCAAAATGTCTGGCAATCCTTAGGGTTAGGCATTTTTAACAAAGTCGAATTTGCTCAATACTTGGCCCAAACGCTTCATCAAGATTCATCGTTGGTGTCACCCCCAATGCAACGGGTGATTGAAAAAATCATTGAACGTAAGCAGTCTCCGTAAGCCATTCTATGGATAAGTTGTTTCAATTCAATCCTCAGCAACGTATTGAAGAGACCGCTATCCCGGCTGGCGCACTGTCGGGAATCGGCATTTTCACAACATTTTTAAGCATCCCAAAATCCTCTTCTTTCAACCTAGAGGCCCATTACCAACGCCTTCTGGAAGGGTGCCGGTTTATGGGAAGCCAATCGCCCTGGACAAGTTTCAACGACTTTGAAACCATGCTGTCAAAAGTCCCAGAGGCCTATCTTCTCCAACCCCAGGTGATTAGAGTTACCTGTCTCCGGCAAGAGGGATTTTTCAAGAATGAAGGCGTACTATTGCCACCCATCGTCTATATCTCTCTTAGGCCAGTACCACAGCCTATAAAAGAAGGCATCAGGCTATGCTTGACTCAATTTGATCGGCAATTTCCAGAAGTTAAACATACCAGCCAACTCGCCGAATCTATTCATCTTGAAAAAGCTCAGCAATTAGGGTTTCAGGATTACCTCCGCATCTCTTCCCAAGGTCTTTTGACGGAATCGGCTTATGCCAATCTCTTTCTCATTCAGCATGATAAGACCCTGGTGACCCCTTCTGTTTCATCCGGTTGCTTGCCAGGGACTATGCGGCAAAGTATTCTGGAAATATGCCAAACGATTGGCCTGGAAGTGAAGGAAACCCAACTCACGCCCACAGACCTTGAGACCATGACGGGCGGCTTTCTGACAAACGCAGTACGGGGGCCTTATCCCATCTGCCAGATTCAAGATCATCTCTTTAATCCAGAAAACACCTGGCGCATCGTGTCAACGCTCAGGAATTATCTTCCCCTTCATAAAACGATTTAACACTAGAGCTGATAATCCCAGGAAGCCGGGAAATTTGTTTGGAAAGATCGCTGATATTCACCTTATCCGAAATGGGAATCAGAACGTAATCCATCTCAGTGGCTTCTGCCAAGTTATCCAGCTGGGTTTTCACTTCAATAATCTTGTTGTGAAAATGTTGTTCAATCCAGGTATGGATGGCTGAGGTATCCGGTGATTTGGCTTTTAAGCTAATCCGAAGCCGGTTAAACGTATGAATGGATTTCCGAAAGAAATGCCGTTCAATTTTACCGACGGTAAAGAGAACCAGGAAGGCCAACAAAGTGGCCACAATGGCAAGTTT
>JANWKX010000170.1 GCA_025451145.1 Vampirovibrionales bacterium | reverse complement strand
TTCTTTATTCATCAGTAACACCTCCTTTCATGACAACTTGATTCCTATTATAGAGATTGTTTTACTAAATGCAAGTACTAATTTCAAGAATTTGAGACGCCATTGGGAAAAATTGAGAGGGGTTGGCCTTTACATGACCCTGTTCACAGGGATTAAAACCCTGTGAGGAAAGCCTAGTTGGCGAAATTTCGGTTTTCTGAATGAAGAGTGTTTTGGCCATGGGGATCTTCCAAAAAATAATTTTTAAAACCCTTCCATGACCCTTTTTTGGGCGAATCTTGTTCTAATTTTCCTTCAAATTTTCATAAAAATAGAAATCCTGATGCCGAATAAGCCATCGGGGAAACCCGATTTTAAGGTGGGATCAGGAAAACAGCGTGATTATGAATGATTGGATGGGTATGTGGCAAGAACATCCTGTGGTGCAGAAATGCCGGCGACCTGATAGCGGCTTTCGGGTGAAAATAGTTCTTGGGCCACACGGCGAACATCAGCGGCGGTGACGGCTTCAATCTGGGATTGTAATCCAGATAAGGATTGCGGAGATTGACCTGTTTCAAGCCATCGGTCATAGCCACTGGCAATGCCATCAGGGGTTTCCACAAGTTCCCTTAGTCTTAATCGGTATTTGGACTTGGCCATATCCAAGGCCTTTTGCGAAATGGACTTGTTGCGCATATCATCTCTGACCTTATCGATGGCTTTCAGGCCTCTGTCAATATTATCGTAAGCGACTTGAGCGGATACCGTATAGAGGTTTCCAGCCATTTGATCACTGGCATAATGTTCACTGGTACCATACACCAAGCCCTGTTTTGTTCGAAGTTCTTTAAAGAACTTGCCGGCAGACCCTTCAAGCAACTCTCGTAGGATACAGAATGCGGGGTAATCTGGGGATTGGATCGAGGGGGCTCGCCATCCAACGGTCAAGTAAGCTTGATCGACAGAATCATTAGGGACCAGTATCGGCTTTTGAGTACCTTGTAGCCTTTGGACCGGTGGTGTTTCAATCATTGAAACTGGCCGATAAGGATTTCCTTGCCATCCCATTTGTTGGATATTCCAATCCAATAGGTTTTTGAGCACGACTGGGGCTTGAGGAGACACCATCATGACTTGTATCTGCCCGAGTGATTGGAGTGCCTGTTGATAAACGGCAAGCACATTATTGGGTGTTTGCCTGGATAAATCAGATAATATGGCCATCGTGCTTTTTGCGTAGGGATGGTTTTCGCCGTAAGCCGATTTAAGGACTGCATCAGAGAGTTTCACTTCAGGATCTGTGAGGCCATTTTGAATCCGACTGAGTAAATTCCGCTGTATTTGGCTGAAATCCGATGGTGACATACGAAATGGCTCTGTCAAGATTGTTCTTGCTGCCTGCATCATTTGGCTTTCCTGATTGGCAGGTCCAACGACTTTCAGTATCAACCGATCCCCGGTTATTTCCGGATCAAATGAGATCCCTTGGTTTCGCCATTGATCGGTGAGGGTTTTAATCGCAGGTGTGCCTTCACACAGAATATCCGGAAGCAATTCTCTTAATCCGCTGTATGGTGCACTTAGAGGCAATGCAATGGTTAAGCAGCTTTGGGTTTGACCGGGCACTTGTAGAAATGATGCGGTAACGCCATTACATAATTGGCCGTGTTGAGGTTGTCCCAGGTAATGGAATACCGAAGACGATTGTGTGACCTGTGTTTGATTCAATGCTAATGCGCCAATTTGGCTTAAAGGAATGGCCTGGCCAAATCGAACCGCCTTTTTTGAGGGTTTATTGCCTTGGAACATGGGTTGGCCGGTGGGTTGAGTCGATTCCAAATCGGGGATCGGATCCGCTGGACCTGGCATGCCCCAAACCACAGCAAATGTGTTTGGATTTAAATACTTTTGAGCCACCTCATAGAGCTCTTGGGGTGACAGTGTTTCTAAAATTTTAGAATACTGGGAGTAATAGCCCAAGCTGTTTGTAAAGGCCTCTGAACCTAAAGCCATGGTGGCGTTCTCGGTGTTGGCCAAGCTGTTGATAAATTGATAATGCAGCTTGTTTTTGATTTGGTTGACCAAAGTGGGATTGTTGACGGTGGACCATAAGTTCATGGGAGACAGAAGACCTTGAATCGTTTGAATGACGTTTCTTTCCTGTCCTTGGGTTGGGGAAAATGAAATCTGAAACGTACCGGCCTGTTTTAAAGGTTCGTAGTAGGTTGAAATATCATTGGCCAAGGGCATTGATCCGCTGGGCTGAAGGGCTTTATAAAGCTGGCCAGAGGGAGAATCTCCCAAAATGGACCAGAGGACTTCCATGGCAATACGCTCCCGAAGATTGCTTTTAGAGGGCGCCGGAAAAGCCATGGTCGCAATGGTATGGTTGAGTTGGGGATCGTGAATCTCACCTTGACGGATTTCACCCGGTCGCAACGCCAATCTAAGACCTGCATTTAAATTGGGCTGAATTTTGGCCGGGTTTTGTCCAAAGGCTTGCGTCATCATATTTAAAACCTGTGGGATATCAACGGGGCCTGAGATGACGGTCACCATATTGGTTGGCGTGTAATAGGTTTGATGAAACCGTTTCAGGTCTTCAACCGTTGCCTTTTGAACATCAGATTTTCGCCCTAACGTCTGGAATCCTGGCCGCTCAAACATCAGTTCATAAAGCTTGTTATAGACCTTGGCATCGGGTGGGGCTTCACGCTTGGCCATTTCATTAATGACGTTGGTCTTTTCCTGCTGAATATCCTTGGGATTGTACTTGGGATGCAGGACGGAATCGGCGTGCATGGCCAGCATAGTGGGTAGCGCTTCATGGTTAAAGGTCATTTCATGCTGGATGTATTCATTATCAGTGGTGGCGTTAAAGTCCGTGCCGAATTCTTCAACCCGAGCGGTCCAGCTGTTCTTTTTGGGATATTGCTGGGTATCCAGAAAATGACAATGCTCATCCAAATGGGCCAAGCCCGAAGGTGCTGGCGTAGATGATGGGTATAAAAGACTGGGATGGATGGGACTTTCGTCAATTGAGCCGGCGTTAATAAAGGTTCTCAGGCTGATAACGTCGGTGGCGTTCCGGGGTTCGATAATCACTCGGTGGCCGTTGCCCAAGGCAAACACATAAACCGGAGAACCCCGTTCTGACTGGAAAGAGGCCAGGAGTTTTGGTCCTTGTGGGTCTAATGAACTTGTTCTTGAAGGTTCTGGTTGAAGAGGCGCTATGGCCATTGGGGGTTCAGGATTTCCTCCCATGGCAGGTGACGCCATAGGCGTTTGCATTGGCGTATTCGCGTAGGATAACCACTGGAGTCCCATGCAGATGAAATACCCGATCCATTACATATAAGGATAAAAACAGGGGAATGTTTGATTTTTGATAATCAGACTTCAAAAATGAATATTTTTTTTACATTACATCGTAATAACTGGATCAGAACAAAGACATTCAAACGTTATGATTTGTAAATAAATAAGGGATATTGTCAACAGATAGCCTTGAGGGGCTTTAATAGCAATACCAAAACGAGGCTATTCAGCAGGTTCAAACATGAATCGCATTCATTTATTTTCACCTCTCTATACTCAGAGAAGTGGCCATCGGGCAAAGGTTACCCCACGTTTTAGTGCTTCGGCGGTAATATACCAGGCGATTGATCCTGCCACTTTAGACCGGAACAAAGGCATTGCAATCTATGGCGGAAACACAGTCAAACCAGAAGTCTTAGAGAAAGCGAGGTATTGGGCAAGGGTCTTTGCTGAAAATGGCTTTCATGTTGTGACCGGTGGAGGCGAAGGTGCCATGGAAGCTGCACGTAGGGGCGCTCACGATGCAGGTGGTGTGGCAATTGGAACAGCAACAAGGGTTTGGAATCATGGTGAAAAAGCCCGAGATTATGATTATTTTACGCTGCATGATACGATTTCAGAGCGATTTGAAGGTCCCGGCTCATTTTACGAATGTGCTGCCTGCCATTTGCTCTTTCCCGGAGGTCTAGGGACCAAGCATGAGGCATCACGTGTGATTTACGATATGATTGATGGGACAACCTCCCATCCCATTCAACAATGCATGGTGATTGCGGATATAGACCCTGAATTTACCCAGTGGGTCGAGTCTCAACCACATTTTGAAAAGCAATATATCAAATTTGTGAAGACCCCAGAAGAGGCCCTAGCGATTTTTAGGGCAAATGAGCATTCGATTCTCAAAACCAAGGGGCTTGCCTAGGGCAGGAGATAAAATGATTCTACCCTCTGCATAGCTGGAATCTTCGATAAATGATATCAATAGAGGAAGCCTAAGCGGGTGAAAACCAATGGCCTGGCAGAAATGACTTAAATGGCCCAAGGAAGGCCTCATTTTTGGGTGTAAACGTTACGATTTGTAAAAAAACGGATGGTACCGTCACAGGATAGTCTTGAGGACCTTTAATAGCAATACAAACGCTAAACTATTCAATAAGGTTAAAAATGAATAGCATTCGCTTATTCACACACCGCTATACTCAGAGATGGGGCAATCGTGCACAAGTTACCCCACGGTTTAGCGCTTCCACGGTAATAAAAGACAACCTTGGGGTTCCATTAGATCGGAATAAAGGCATTGCGATTTATGGCGGACATATTGTCCCTCAAACGATCACAGCCGCAGCAAGGCGTTGGGCAAGGGCATTTGCAAAAAATGGCTTTCATATCGTAACGGGTGGCATGGAAGCTGCGCGTAAGGGCGCTCAGGATGCAGGTGGTGTGGCCATTGGAACAGTCTGTAGGTCTTGGGATGTCAGTGAAAAAAGCCAAGATAGGTATGATAAATTTACGCAGCACGACACCATTCCAGAGCTGTTTGAAGGTCCCGGCTCATTTTACGAATGCGCTGCTCACCAATTGATGTTCCCAGGCGGTGAAGGGACCAGGGAGGAGGCCACACGTATTCTTTCTCAGCTTGCGAAAGGGAAAACATCTCATCCTATTCAAAGATGCTTGGTCATTGCGGATATAGACCCTGAGTTTACCCATTGGATCAGATCCCAGCCAGGCTTTAGCGAAGACTATGTCAGATTTGTAAAAACCCCGGAACAGGCCTTGGCGATTTTTAATAATCAATCGATTCCCAAAACCCAAGGGAGCCGTCTTGATCAAGAGGCATAAATCGATTCTTCCATCTGCAAAACGAGAAGCCAGCCTGATGTTTTTTTACTTTTTGACGTCGGCGATTTTCTGGGCTTCGGGGATATCCATTTCAACGGTTTTGATATCTGACCACTTGCCTTGGGGATCATCAGTGTAATTGACCATGAGTTTCACTCTGAGTTTTCCTTTTTCCAGATCCTCAAGCTGAATGGTGCCCACAGGACTCAGTTCAAGACTTTTTACGCCTCTCGGATCCGTTTGTGGGGCCAAAGGATCCTGAGCGGTTGCAATGACCCGTTGGGCTTCGCCCAGCTTTTCATCCCCTGTCAGGAAGAAGGCCTTCACCACCAGATAATTCACCGGGTAATTCCCTGCATTTCGAATATTGAACTTGATGGTGGGGGATAGATCAAAGGAGGTGGGGTTGACCTTATAAACCAGATCAATATCTGTAGCCGTGACCGGATAGAGTGTTTCTAAGGGCAATTTGATGGTTTCGTTGATTTTTTGGGCTTCCACAAAGAATTTTTCAGCAGTATCCGGCTGATGGGCTTCGTTTAATTCTTTTCCTTTGCGTAGAAGCAGGTTGGAAAGTTCCAGGCTGATAATACGCGGATCCATTTCATAGGCCTTACGATCCCAATAGATAGCCCGATCTAAATCGCCTTTTTGCTCATAGAGCGAGGCAATTTCAATCAACGTGTCCGCTGTCGGCTTATAATGCAAGGTCCGCTTAAGAACGGCAATGGCTTTATCGTATTCTTTATTATTGGTCAAGGCATTGGCCAGACGATCTCCCACACTGAGCAGTTTGTCCTGAAGCGGGGTCTGTTGGGCGTAGTTATTGACATAGCGAAGTCCGGCTGAATATTTGATAAAGGCCTGTTCATAATCTGGGCGGCTCCCTTCGGCGTAGGAATCGCCCCATGCTTCGTAAAGATCCGCCATTGCAGACAAGAGTTCCGGATCCCGGCGATTCTGCTGTTTGGCATTGTAGGCTTGGAACAGTTGTCGTTCAGCATCTTCATACTTTCCTTGAGCAATCATCATCCGGCTAATAGCCACATGAGCCCCACTGTCTTTGAGATTCCCGGATTTCAGGCGAGAGGCAACCCGAAACTCCCGAGCCGCCTTATCCGGTTCATTGATTTGCATATAGGCTTTGCCCAGTTCCAAGTGCCCATCATAACTGTTGGCATATTGGTGCACCAAGGCTTCAAATTCTTTCACCGCTAGAGCGGCTTTTCCTTGCTTCATGAGCCAACGGCCCCGGGTCATCAGGTCACCTTGATCCGATTGTCGAAACAACAAGATCCCTGAGAAGACAAAGGTGGCCATGGCAATGGCGCTGATGACAATAATCATATATTGCTTTTCAGGGTTGATATAAAAGAACCGAGACAAGAAGGGCCAGAACGTTCGTCGTGACCGGCGTCTTAACATGGGGGATCTAAACATCATTGTCGACTTCTCTCAGGACAACTCGCTAATGCTACAGTGATTTTATTGTACTTCACATTTGGGTGTAGGGCATATGCCGATATCCATCGAGTTGGGAACAGAGACGAATCGCCTTCTTTAAGATTGGCCAATCAGGTTTTGGGTCAAGGCTTCGGAATTGACCTGGAGAAACAGTAATTTCCACTGATTGTTCTCTTGAATCACCTTGATGATTAAATCGGCATCCCCTTTTTCAAAAATACCCGTGGCGTGATAGCTGCCAATCCAATAATGTCCGGTTTTAAAGGCCATTAATCGGGCTTGGCCTGAGGCGCCTTCGTATTGCTTTAAAGGCCCCAGCTTCTGGGCAAAATGCTGAAGCATGGCGTTGATCTTCTCTGGGGGGGTGGTTCGGACCAAGGAATCACTTTCTTCCTGGAACAGGACCGCGGGTTTCCACGCTTGAACGAGTTTTGGAATCACCTGATCCACGTAAGCCTTGCTTTGTTGATCCATGGATATGGCTTCCCGATAAACGCCGATGTTCTTGACAGAACACCCAGTCAGTAAAACTGCACTGATGAAAACCCCTAAAAGTGCTGTGGCTTGCTTTTTCATCGTTAACGCCTCCCAGTTGCTTAATCAGACTATACTCTGAATGGAAGTCAAAAAAAAGCCTTATCTCTAAAGCGTGTGGCAATCTGATGCCGTGATAAGGGCTTTGCTGAGGGGCCCTTAGAAGACGGGGCCATTGGTGGATACATTCGCTTCTTGAGCCGATATAATAATGGGGTCGATTTTGTCTTGTTAGGTATAGGATGTGAATGGTGATGACTGATACGGTTGCCTTTGATAAAACCCGGGTGATTGAGATTCTGAATCATATTTTGGAGATGGAACTGGCTGGTGTGGTGCGTTACACGCATTATTCCTTTATGGTTTTTGGACCGAACCGGATTCCCATTATTTCCTGGTTAAGAAGTCAGGCCAACGAGTCCTTAACTCACTCTCAGGAAGTGGGTGAGATGATTACCGATTTAGGGGGACATCCGTCTCTAGGGATTGGGCAGCTTTTGGAAACCCATCAGCATGATGTGCTCAACATTTTGGAAGAATCCTTAGAGCATGAGCAAAAGCAAATGTTTCTGTATGCGGATTTATTGGCCTTGGTCAAAGACAAATCGGTGATGTTTGAAGAGTTTGCCCGACGCATGGTTTCTGAAGAAGAGAAGCATATTGGCGAAGTCAAGAAAATGCTTCGTAAACCCAACATGTAGCGTTTCTAAACTAAGGCTAATTGCTCGGTTAAGGCTTCTACGGTTTGAACCGGTTGCAGGCAGCGGGTGCCTTCACACACCCGGACTTCGGCTTGATCTTCAGGGGCTTCATAGGTAATGACTTTTCCAGGAAAGAACGCATGCCGAGAGGCTGCTTTTAAGCCATCGTTTTTGCCATGAATTTCCAGCTTGGCCGGTGGATGCCATAAATCATAGAGTGTGACGCCCAAGGCCGCGACAAAGAGGCCATAACTGGAAAACTCTCGGCCAAACAGAGTTAAGCCCCGCTCTGCTCGAATTCGGTAATCTTCCTGGCCTGTCATGGCGCAAAGTTGGACCAAATTTCTGAGCATAATCGCATTGGCGCTAGAGGAAGGGCTGTCTTCGGTGGGTTTACGCCGAAACTTGAGGAGGCCAATGGTTTCTTTTTGTGGTGGCGCCGTATCATAAAAACCACCGTAGGTTTTGTCTTCAAATAAATCACTGGCGACACTTGTCCAATACTGGGCTTTTTCTAAATATTGTTCTGCTTCAGTCGACTGGTATGCCTTAATTAAGGCATGGATCATCCAGGCATAGTCTTCCAAAAAGCCGGGTACCCCTTCAGCGTGTAATAACTGATCCTGGGATTGAGTGACATGACTTGCCAGTAACCGATCCAAGGTCCTTCGGCCAAACGCCCGAATGGTTTCATCTTCCAGCAAATCAGCCGCTTCAAAATAGGCGGCCATGTACATGCCATTCCAGTTGAGATAAAGGGTTTTGTCCACAAAGGGGGTGGGGCGTTCTGATCGTTTTAACCACAGTTTTTGTCGGGCAGTTTTTAACAAATCCTCAACATCTTTAATAGGGATGTTCTGTGCTTCAGCGATGGCATCAGCGGTTGTCATAATGCGCAGAACATTGCGCCCTGGCCGTCCATGCATATTGCCCTGAGGGCTCATGCCATAATAGGCAACCACAATCTCAGCCTCTTTGGGCGATAAAACAGACTGTACTTCCTCAAGGGTCCAGGTAAAATAATCGCCATCATCAAATAAATCGATATCCGCATCTTGCGAGGCATAAAAGCCCCCATGGGCTTGATCCGAAAGGACCACCTGGGTGAACTGGAGAATGCCTTCAATGACTTGGCGATAAAGGGGATCAGGGTTGAGGCGATAGGCTTGGGTATACACTTTCAAGGCTTCGGCATTATCATAGGCCATCTTCTCAAAATGAGGGATTTCCCAGACCTGATCCACCGAATAACGATGAAAGCCCCCGCCAATCTGATCATAGATCCCGCCCTTGGCCATGGCGGTTAAGGTTTGGTGGATCATAGGGGCTAAGGCCATGTCTTTACGGCGGAATGCCTGTTGAATTAAGTATTCCAGCATACTGTAATGGGGAAATTTGGGGGCACGGCCGAATCCACCATATGTGGGGTCAAAGGCCCGTTGGGCATTTTCGATAAACCGATCAAAGATATCAGCGGGAATATCATGCTGTTCGGCTTCATTTTGTTCTGCCGACTGGAGTTCTGCCTGAATGCTTTCAGGAGAGCGCTCTGTCAAAGCTGTTTTAAAAATATCCTCTTTTTGGCCTTGATACAGAGAGGGCATTTGCAACAAGATTTTTTTCATGACCTCTGGCGGAAAGTAGGTCCCGCCATAAAGGACCCGACCATCAAACGTTAAAAAGGCCGTTAGTGGCCAGCCGCCTTGTCCCGTCATGGCAGAGACAATATGCTGGTATCGGGCATCGATGTCGGGTCGTTGGTCCCGATCCACTTTAACCGGGATATAGTGTTCGTTAATAATGCGGGCTATTTCTTCGTTTTCATAGGATTCGCGATCGATCACATGGCACCAATGGCACCAGGCCGCTCCAATATCGAGTAAAATCAGGCGATCCGATTTTTGGGCTTCCGCAAAAGCGGCTTCTCCAAATTCATACCAATCGATGGGCTGATGGGCAGCGCTTTTTAAATAGGCACTTGACGCATGGGCAAGCCGATTTTCAGTCATTATCCTATTCTTCTATCTTGATGACATTCA
>JANWKX010000169.1 GCA_025451145.1 Vampirovibrionales bacterium | reverse complement strand
CCAGTTTCGGAGTTATCGACGATTTCCTGGCGGCGATCTCCCTGAAATTGCCCTGTTTTGGGATTGAAATACGTCCTTTCCATTCCCAAGACATCGGCAAGGCGAATGAGAGGCAGTAGTTTCCCGCGTAGCCGAAGGACAGCGGCGGAGCTGATCTTTTCAATCCGGGAAGAGACTTCACTGGCCTTTACTCGAACCAGTTCAACCAGGTTGACTTGAGGGACGGCAAATCGCTGCTCGCCAACACCGACAATCAAGGAGGGGATGATGGCAAGGGTTAAGGGGAGACGCAGCAAAATGGTGGTTCCTTGGCCCAGCTCTGATTCGATGCTTATATGGCCGCCGATTTTCTCGATATTGGTTTTCACTACATCCATGCCCACACCGCGGCCTGAAATTTCAGAGACCTTTTCAGCCGTGGATAAGCCAGGCAAAAAAATGAGGTTGAGCATCTCCTGAGGCGACATTCTTCGGACATCGGCCTCTTGGATGGCGCCATTGGAAACGGCTTTCTGGGTTACCTTGACGGGATCGATGCCATGGCCATCGTCGGTAATGGCAATATTGATCTGGCCGCCTTCGTGATAGGCCTTTAATAAAATGACGCCCGCACGGGGTTTGCCCTGACTTGCCCGGTCTTCAGGGGTTTCAATGGCATGATCACAGCAGTTGCGAATTAAATGGGTCAATGGGTCCGATAGGCTCTCAAGGATAGTTTTATCCAGTTCAACGTCCTCACCGGACATCTGGAGATCAATTTCTTTTCCCAGCGTTCTGGCGATATCCCGGACAACTCTCGGGAACTTCCCGAAGATGCTCCCAACGGGCTGCATCCGGGTTTGCATAATGTGTTCCTGGAGGTCAGAGGTAATTAAATCGATATTCTGCACAATGTTGGATAAGACGTTGCCGTGGGAAGTATCATTGCTTAGTCCTCTGAGCAACTGGTTTCGGGAAAGCACCATTTCCCCGGCCAGATCCATCAACTTGTTCAGTAAATCAACACGCACCCGAATGGTTTCGTTCCCCTCGGAACCGGATGATTTTGTCGCGACAGGTGCAGGGGCTGGAGTGGATTTTGGTGCCTCCTGAACAGCCACGGGTTTCGATTCGCTTTCCGTAACAGTCGGCTTGGGTGGTTCTACTGCTTTGAGGGGCTCTTGTTTGGGTGTCGGCGGAGCTGTCTGTTGGGGTGCATCCGCTAGGGCATCCAGTTTTGCCAGGATGTCTTCTTTTTGAAGCAATTGAACCTGATTTTCCGGAATATCAACGGCCATGGCCACCAAATCCGGCTCTAAAACAGAGGCAAACAGGAACAGAACGGAAAGCGATGACTCAAGGCAGTCTGTGAGTTCTGAGGCGCCACTGAGATCCATCATGGAATCCAGGAGCGTCCCGACGGTGGAGAGTTGGTCCAGTAGGTTGAGCGGGTTTCGATTTTTGCTGGTCAAATCCTTGTCTAAATCGACCTGAATGGAGAAGAGTCTTTTCCCGTGTTTGACGGCATCCTCTAGAGAGAGTCTGTCCGGTTGAAAGAACTGCTCAGGAAATCCTGAATCTGCTTTTGACGCACTCTCCGGGGTTGGGCTAACGGGGACAGCTTGTTTTTGAAGCTCGCTTTTTTTCCCCATGGTCTCTTCAAGAGCGCTAATGACCTCCTGGCAGGCCACCGCTTCGCTTTGCTGGATATCTTCCAGCATCGAATTGAGCTTATCCACCCCGGCCAGCAGCGGATCCATGACTTCTGATGAGGGATTCATACTGCCATCCCGAATCAGCATCAACACGCTCTCCATGACATGGCTCATTTTCTTGAGGTTTTCAAAGCCAAAAAAACCGGAAGCCCCCTTGATACTATGAATGGCTCTGAAAATCCGGTTGATGATCTCCTGGCCTGCACTTTGCCCTTCCCGCTCCAGGATTAATAAATCAGGCTCGATGGAGGATAAATGCTCCCGGCTTTCAACGACAAATTCCTGGATCAGGGCGTCATCACTAAAGTTAGTCATTGCCAGCCACCTCATGGATATCCAGTAACTGGCTTATCTTACAGATTTGTAAGACCTTCATCATGGCTGGAGAGGCGACCTGAAGCGCCAAGGTTAATCCCTTTTGTTGGCAGGATTTTAGCAGACCAATGACCAGCTTGATCCCGATTGAATCCAGTAAGGTTGTTTTGGATAAATCCAATAGAACATTTTGAGTATCACTTTTGACGGATTCAAGGGTGGTTAGGAGCTGGGCTTGAATCTCTTTGGCGTTGGCAATGGTAAAATCCTGATCGGCAATAATTTTAAGAGCATTGTCTTCACTCACGATATTCATAGATCTCCTTCTTTCGAGAGTCGAGTCCGTCCAAAAATTCAAGGATATTTTCTAAAAGGGTTGGTCGTAGCAGTATGGTAACTGTTTATCGTGTCTCGATTTTAAAACTTGAGTCGATTGTTTGGTTGAGGAAAGGAAGGGTGGAAAGACCACCCTTTACGCAATATTACCTTCGGATACCGGGTTTGATTTGCTGGAAAACCCGTCTTTTTTACTGGCGCTGAGGACCAGGGACTCGACATCTTCCAAGGGCTTTCCTGAGGAAGGCATGTCGGTTGAGGCGCCCGAAGCATTGAAGCTTCCCAGCATCACTTCGATTTTTTGAACCAGACCAGAGGAGAGTTCAAAGAGTTTTCTGCCAGTGTCTTGAACTGCATTCGCCCCTTGAGCGGTTTGTTTACTGGATTCATCAACCAAGGCTACGTTGTTTGACATTTCAGAAGCCCTTAAGGCTGCGTCTTTGGCGTTTAAAGACATTTCATCAGCCCCTTTATTCAAGTCTTCAATGGTGCCAATGATTTTCTCGACTTCTTCAGTGGTATCCTTGACTTGATAAGCGACTTTTTCAGCGTGCTCTGATGCTTCCAAAACGGTTCTGGAAACTTCGGATGCTGATTTGGATGCTTCACTGACGCTACGGGTGACTTCAGCCACGGTTAAGGTTTGTTCTTCAATGGCTCTGGCGATGGATTTACTGATTTCATTAATATCGCTAATGGTCTGGGTGATGATATTAATGGCATCCACTGTGGAAAGCGTGTTTCGTTGCATTTCCTCGATTTTCCGACGGATTTCCTCCGTGGCGTCAGCCGATTGTTTGGCCAGTTCTTTGACTTCGTTGGCGACAACGGCAAACCCTTTACCGGCTTCTCCCGCACTGGCGGCTTCAATCGTCGCGTTTAACGCCAACAGGTTGGTTTGAGAGGAAATGTTTTTAATGAGTTCAACAATCTGGTTAATCTCTTTTGCGGAAGATTCCAGGGCTCGTACGGAATCTCTGGTGACATTTGCAGTCACCTCAGCTTTTGAGGTCATATCACTGGCTTGGGAGGCATTTCCGGAAACTCCCATCAGGGAAACGGACATTTCCTCAATAGCTGCCGCAACAGTTTGAACCGAAGCAGACATTTCTTCTGTAGAAGCAGCAATGCTCTGCATGTTATGAGACATTTGGGACGCAATGCTTTCCAGTTTATTGACGTTTTCCCCGACGTGGAGTGAGGAATCATAAACATGTTTGACGTTGCCGGAAGATTGTTCGACAGTCGAGGCCACATTTTTAATGTTACTGTCGAGATATTGTGTTGATACATCCGCTTCATTGGAGACTTGAAGCAGGGTTTTGGTGTCCTTAATCATGGTTTCGGCTGTTGATGAAAGCTCTTCGGAGGCCGTTTGAACCGAAAGGGCGTTGGATTGAATATCCTGCATCAACAGGCGAAGACTCTTGCCCATATAATTAATCGCTTTGGCGAGTTCACCCATTTCATCATTGGTCTGAACCCGATCGGCTTTTTTGGTTAAATCACCGTCGGCAATGGCTTGTGCGACCTCGGTTAAATTGGTAATGGGTTTGGCCACCAGGTTGGACAAATACTGAAGCATCCAGAACATCACCAACTGAAGCGTCAGCCAAATCGCCGTATAAGAAATTAATGAGAATTGGATGTCACTTTTGGATTGCTTGTTCTTCAGATTGGAAATATCGGTATTGGCTTTGACGAGATCATCCACAATATCCTGAGCTTTTTGGAAGTCGTTGAGCGAATCCTCTTGCACCAAACGTAAGGCGGTATCATTGTCATGATTTTGGAGGGCATCTGAAACCTTGCTGAGATCCCCTTGGTAGACTTCCAGGGTACGAAGCAGATCCGGAAGAACAGCTCTTTCCTTACTAGACGTGATTAATTGCTTGTATTGGTGTAATGAATCCCGGATTTCCTGGCCTACAGGTTCGATAATCTCGGTTTGCAAATTTTGATCGACCTGCCCATGGTTACTCATGACAATCACGTTCAGGATTTTTGCCCGTTCATCGGATAAGAGAAAACGAACTTTAGAAAGGCGCTTGATGGCAGGCACCTGGTTATCTGAAAGTTCGTTATAGTCTTTTGACAAATCGAAAATGTTTCGAATAGACATCATCGCCAATAATATGGTGAATACGGCGATAATAATATTTACCGCTAAAAATTTCCGACGGAGCTTAAGGTTTAAAAATCCTGAGAGCATTGACGTCCTCCAAAGGGTTATTTGCGGAAATTTGATAATAATTCCGGCTATCTCACACTGTAGGAACAGGATAACGTATCCCTTATAGGGACAAATCCTGTAAACCATTGATATCATCTTGATATGCAAAGAGGTTTGATGACAGTTTGCTAAAAATCGGGTTGTATTTTACTAACCTCTGTTGAGGGAATTAATAAAAGTCAAAATGCGGATACAGCGCCTATTGCTACCCTGAGCGGTCTCTTCTTGTTTTGTCAGGTGAGTGCAAAACCGTAGGTTTTGCGCTCACCTGAAATAAACTTAGGGAGGTATCCAGAGGAGGGGAAGGCCTATGGGCAGCCAGCATAGATGAAACAAATTTTCCTCAACAGAGGTTACTAAAGTCCACTTATTAGCTGACAGTCAAGAATAGATAACTTGTATACAATAAAACAATTATTTGTTAGAGCGCGGTTTCCGTTTGGATGGAATCTTCACTGGAGATTATTCTTAATTTAGCGGTTATTTTGCTGGCCGCTGGGATAATAGGGGCGTTATTCAGCTATTTTAAGTTGCCAGCCGTCTTGTCCTTTATTTTCACAGGTATCTTAATCGGCCCTGGGGGCTTGGCACTGGT
>JANWKX010000168.1 GCA_025451145.1 Vampirovibrionales bacterium | reverse complement strand
TTAAGGCTGCCCTATCATCTAGGTTTATTTTCTCCTCTTAAATCTATTTTCCTGGCAACCGCACAAAATGATCTTCAGTGGTTTTAATAAGCCCATATCGATTGATTTTTAGAAAAGAGGAAAATTATCATGACATCTATTGATTCATCACGTTTAATCACTGCCCCTAGGTTTGGAGATGCAATTCGAATCTCTGACGAGGATCGAGCAAGATATGCGGAAGAGCAACGTGCTCAACAGGTTGAACAGGTCAGACAGATGCAATTACAACAGCAACTTTTTAATCAATTAAAGATAAATCAAGCTATATTTCTAACTGAAAAAGAAGGCCAGCCCAGCAAAGTCCTGCACCCAAATGGTCATCAAGCCACCATTAAATTTAACGCAACTCTGGAACAGGTTATGGCTGCTTATGAACAAGGCGGCCTACCGGCAGTGCAAAAATTAATTGATAACCCCACTCAACCGGCGAAAGCGCCTCAAAGGCAAACCAAGGCTGCTCCTGGAAAGAGAAACCCGGTTAGTGCTTTCTTTCACTGGATCCTGGAGTTTTTAGGGAAGCTGAACCCGCTTCGACTCTTTTCTAGACGCAGACAGCCTTAGGTCTTCTATCCAAAGCATTGGAGCCTATTCTGCAAATCTTTCTTGAATTGAGTAGGTTTCGGATTTTATAAATTAAGAGGATAAATCTGGAGCGGGCGACGCGGCTCGAACGCGCGACCCCCAGCTTGGGAAGCTAGTGCTCTACCAACTGAGCTACGCCCGCATATTGGCTATCATAAGCAAGTTTCCAAAGATGGTCAAGAAGCGCTTGCTTCTCTCTGTTTCACACAGGATGAAGAATCTCAACACCAAATTTTTAGAAAGATCAAGAGGCAAGGTTTGACACTACCCAAAAGATGGATTCTTGAGTGCATGGGTTGTAAATGGCATGAAAATAACCCATACTGATGAAGGGACGTTTCACCCAGGATTGGTTAGACTGCTTCGGTAAGTTTGACGGACCTGAGAAAACCAACCCAACAATAGTCAAATCATTCAATTTCAAAGAGGTCTCTATGTCAGCACTTGTCGAACGTCAAATCCAATGTAGCGCCTGTGGAAACGATTTTGCGTTTTCCGTTGAAGAACAGGAGTTCTACCAGTCCAGGGGGTTTCAAGATCCTAAAAAATGTAAGCCTTGCCGGGCAGAAGCAAAACAAAATCGTGGTGGCGGTGGCTACGGCGGTGGTAACCGTGGCGGCGGCGGCGGCGGTGGCGGCGGTGGCGGCGGTTATGGACGCCCTCAGCGCCAATTATTTGATGCCGTTTGCTCCAGCTGCGGTATTCAAACCCAGGTGCCATTCCAGCCCAACGGTTCTAAGCCCGTTTACTGTCGCGAGTGCTATCAAGGAGCTTCTTACAACTATTAATCTTTAACCTTTATGCATTAGGCAGCCATTTTTAACAGTCATCAATCTGGCCTGATATCAGGTGATTCATGATTTGTGAAGAAGATGGCTGCTTAATTTTTGTTGGACAATCTTTGCGGCTTCAAGGCCCTCCCAAACGGCACTCTCAATGGCGGCCATGCCTTGGCCATCGGAATGGGCCAGCACAATTTGGCCATGGGATTTACGAAGCCCCCTTAGAGGGGTGATTAAGCCGACGTTTGAGGTGAGCATCTGGTGCCCGTATCGGGTGAGACGAATCTCCTTTAAGCTGCTTTGGGGAAAGGAAATGACTTCTCTTAAGCCTTTTAAAATTTGATGAGCAAAGACCTTTGGCTGACCCTGAAGGAGGGCAGATCGGCCGGCTTTGGCATTTCGAAACGGGGCATAGATCGTGATGACCGATCCGGGCTGTGGCCGATGGGTATCAACATAGGTCGCATCTATAAAATCGGTAAAAGCTGGGTTATGAGGCGTCCAGTTGTCGTAACCTCCGTGAAAAACAAGCCGATCAAAACAACAATTGGCCACCAGATAAGCGCCGTATTGGCAAGACAGCATCAGTTGGCGGTCTAAATCCGGTAAATCGGGTAAAATTCTTGCCGCAAAATAATAGGGGACCGAAACAATGGCGGCTTGGCTGGCGATGGTTTCATAGTGATCCGGGGCGTCATTGTAAAAGAACGTCGTATGGACTTCGTTCCCGACTTGTTGGATGCGATAGACTGAAACCCCGGTTTTGAATCGTCCTGAACCGGCCAAATTAATTCTCTGGGTGAGTCGTTTTGCCACCACACTATTGCCGCCGGGAAAGGCATAAATGTCCTGGGCAATTTCAGAATAAAAATTAATCCCGGCGTATGCGGAGACTTGGTGAATGCTGCCTCCCAGAGAGGAATAACAATACGCATCGATGTAATCTAATAAATCCTGGGGATAATCCGCCTTGAGATACTCATAAAAGCTGGTTTGGTCTAATTTTAAGGCCGATTCCGTAGCAGTCTGAATCGGAAGCTTGGGAAAATCCTCACTTTCTGAGAGTTTGGCCAGGTGGCGTTGAAGCTTTTGGAACGAAGTGGCTAAAGGGGATTCGGATAGTGCCATCCATTGCCCCCCAAACGATCCCGTGTCGACAGGCGTTTTAACAGGCTTGGGTTCAAGTCCTAATTCTGAGTACAATGCGCCAAAGGGTGGGCCAATATCTGCCATATAGGCTGCGCCTATTGAATAGGGAATGCCTTGGAATTGGCCTTGTTTGGCATTACCGCCTAACGTGTTCTCACGTTCCAGAATGAGGAGATCTTCATCTCGAAGCTGGTAGGCTGCTGTCAGCCCGCTTAATCCGCCCCCAATGATGACCACATCGACCTTTTGAGAGGGTTTTGGGATAGGGAAATTATGGCCATCTCGAATGCGATGCATGGGCGGGAAGCTATCCCCTGTCCAATCTGGGACCTGGATATGGCTATCCCAACGGCTATTTTCAGAAATGCTTCTTTGGGCTGCCTGAGCCCACCCATGCTGCCCCAAAATCCCAACCCCCATCGCTGCCATCCACTTGAGAAAGTCTCGTCGATGCATCATGGTGGTCTCTGGGCTACTCTTTATCTGGTAGAGACTTTTGATTCAAGGTTAGGGTTGATTCAGAGGTAGGTTCAAAGACTTCAATCCAGGCTTTGACAACGCCTTCATCAGAAGCCAGGGGAAACAGCGTCAGTTCATTCAGGCCATCGGGGATTAAGTCGGCTTGAATCGGTACAGTCAGTTCTCCATGGGGATCTGGTGTCACAGTGAGTTCATGCTGGTTAATGGCCAGATGAATGGGGGCGGTCAACGCTGAAGAGGTCACCAGATGGAGCTTTCCTTGTGGTTTTGTGACGAAGAATCGGGTTTTCATCCCATGGCCCGGGCTTGCCTGAAGGGGAACGGTCCCTAATGCGATGCCTTTGTAGTAATGCTGGAGAATTTGATGAAAGGATGCGCCATGACGTGACATATAGCTAGCCCCAAACTGGCTCATCCCAACACCATGGCCAAAGCCGCCACCATAGACCCTGATTGCAGTCAATTGACCCTGCTTGTTGACAACCGGCAGAAAAACAACATTGGCACTGGGTAGCATTCGCCCATGAGAGGGCAACACTTTACGAATGACAAATTCTTTTTCAATGGTCCAAGTGCCATGGGTGCCCACAATCTGCATTTTCATAATCTTGCCAGAGACGCCGCGTTCCAACACCGTCAGTTTTTCAAGATGCCCTATGGTCTGACCGGGTAAAAACAACGGGGATACAAACGGCTTGGTAAAGCTGTCTTTTGAAACCTTGGCCAGGGTATGATTCAAAGTCTGTTCCAGCTCTGAACGACTCCAAAGCTGATGCCAACGGTAAAAGGGCGAGAGAACATCATAGCTGGGAGCCTTTGGATCGGTATAAAAGGCTTCAGCAGCAGACTCTTTGGAAAGATCAGTAAAGGTTCCCTCATCAGGCCCTCCTTTGAGATAGGGCAAGGGTGTTGCCGGAAATTGATTGGTCTTGGGATCCGAGAAGGCATTTTCATAACTTTCGGCATAGCCGCCATGGGAGGAGCTGTACAGTGCCAAAATCGGATCCCCATGATAAAGCGCCACAATGCCTTGGGTGCGTTTTAAGGCCCTGGTGGTTTGGGGTTGCTCTGTATTAGCGCCATAGTAAGCTTGGCAGAATTGGGAGTCGCAGATATCAAACTGAGGCCAGGGTTTTTCTCTGGGGTGAATGGCATAATTTCGGGCTGCAATGGCTTGTGCCTTAACGGCCTCATAACCAAAGCGAATCGGAAGTTCATTAGGGACGACTGCCTTCAGGTAATCTTGCATGGGTAGGACATTGACGAGGCTAAATTTATCTGCCCCGGAATATCCTGGTGTTAGCTCGAAAATCCCCCGATACTCGGGAATTTTTCCTTTTCGCGTGACGCTTAAGACCATCAGGCGATCTTCAGGGTTCACACAGACCACTTGCAGATTGCCGGAGTAAGGTCCAAATTGGCTCAAGCCGTTGCTCAGGACAAAACCACCGGCATGATGGCTGATATGAAGGGCTTGCCGGGTAGATTCACTTAGAAGGACTTCTCCAGAAGCCTTGTCTTTCACCTGGAAGGGACCTGTTGCCGATATCGTCGCGTGAGGATATTCCTGTTCCGTCATGCCGTTATCACTAAGGCCCACTCGAATGAGATCAGCATCTAAAATGGAGGGTTGGATGGTCATTGCTTCAGGAGTGGGCTGTTGGGTTTGGACAATGCCTTGTCCCTCCATCAATTCATCAGCCCAGTTGATAAGCGGCATCAGTGCCGCTGACAGTGCAAGCGTCCCACTTAACCCCAGACTGACCCACCAAAGACGATTCCGCTTCAAACGAGTTCGATTCACGCTACTTCCCTATCCATCATTCAATCGCTATCTTAGAAGATGCCCCATAAAACCGATGTCGTCCAGCAACAGGTTTTCATTGATAGCCCCTAAGATTATTATAATAGCTTGAGACGATCCTTCGGAGTGATGTCGCGGATGAAATTGATTCCCAACCTCAGCCCCATTGACGCCAAGGCGATTCAAGAACTGGGTTTTCCCGGCCTGTTGCTCATGGAAGAAGCCGGACGTCAGGTTGCTCAACAGGTTCTGAAGGTCATTTATTGTAAAGGCCTTCAGAAAGCGAAAATTTTGGTGATCTGCGGCAAGGGTAACAATGGGGGCGATGGTTTTGTCTGTGCCCGGCACTTGGCCATGGTGGGTCTTGAAAACATCCAGGTGGTTTTGACGGATGAACCTTCCCGCTTATCCCCGGATGCCCGTACAAATTTCAACCTGCTGCGTTACTTTCCGATTGAAGTGCATCCGAATGAGGGTGCTACCCCAATCAAGGCCATGTGCCAAGAGGCTGATATTATTGTGGATGCGGTTTTTGGGAGCGGCCTTTCAAAGCCCATTGAGGGGCATTATCGATGTGTTCTGGAAGCCATCAACGACGCCAATCGCTATGTGATTGCGGTGGATCTTCCTTCTGGCATTGATGGATGCATGGGCCAAGTTATGGGAGTTGCTGTGAAGGCCGATGAAACCGTTACCTTCGCGACCGGAAAACCTGGGCTTTACCTTTACCCTGGGAAATCGTACGCCGGTCAAGTTCATGTGGTGGATATTGGCATCCCCAAAGCCCTGATTGAAGAAGATTCAAGTCAATTCTTTTTATTAACGCCACGTCATATTAAAGCGCTTTTGCCTGAAAGACCAGACCAGTCTTATAAGCAAGTTTATGGCACGGTCTTGGTCATCGCCGGAAGTCGGGATATGCCCGGCGCTGCCGTGATGGCGGCAGAAGCTGCACTCAAAGCCGGGGCTGGCTTGGTGATTTTGGCGGCTCCAGAGAGCATTTTTGCTCAAATTAAACTTCGGCCGGAAATTATGCGCCATCCTTTACCAGAAAGCTCGTCCGGTACTATGGCTGCCCAAGCCTTTGAGGCTTTGAAACCCTTATGGCCTCGAATCACCACGGTTTGCTGTGGCCCAGGCCTAAGCCAGGAGCCCAACGTTCTTGAGTTTATGGCAATACTGATTCCCTTTTTGCAAAATAATTTTCCGGGCCCTGTCGTCCTGGATGCTGATGCCTTAAACGCCTTAAGCCACATGAAGCCTACTCCCAAGCTATCCCAACGGTTTATCCTCACACCGCACTTGGGAGAAGGTGCCCGTCTTCTGGACATGGATACCAAGCAGATTCAATCCGATTTGATTCGTGCCTGCCAGCAGACCGTTGAAAAATTTCAGGCGACCGTGGTCTTAAAATCCGCCACGACATTGATTTCGGATCCCTCTTTGCAGATGTGGATCAATTCTACAGGGAATCCAGGGATGGCAACCGCAGGGAGCGGCGATATTCTCACGGGTATGATTACAGGCTTTGTCGCACAAGGCTTAACCCCAACCCATGCGGCTCAGTTGGGGGTCTACCTCCATGGCTCAGCAGGCGACAAAGCGGTTCAGGATCTCACCCAGTACTGCCTCAATGCCACTGATCTTCTGGATTATCTCTCCAAAGCCCTTCTTCACCTCCAATCACAAGGTTAAGTGACCATGGAAACCATCTATCTTAAAAAACAACCGGATCCCGACAAAGAAAATCGCTTTCTTTATACCTGCCCTGCTGTTGGACTTCGGGCCAAAGATGCCCTTCGCCTCATTCCCCATCCTTATGGGAATGAAACCATGACCTTTGATGCCTTAGAGTTAGCCATCGAGCAGATCCACCGGGCAGGCTATTCGGCTGAATTCGAGGGGAAGCATTACCCTTTGCCAATGCGGGAAAATGCCAGTAAAGTCCCAGTCTCCTCTGCTCCCATAAGATTAACGGGGAGCACCAAAACCATGGCGGATGCAATCCCCTTGATTCAGGCCCAGTTAAAAGATACAGTTCCCACCGTGGTGGCTAGCGCCGCTTTTGCCCTGGGGGAGATGCAATCTGAAAAAAGTATCCCGGCTTTGGTTGGTGTTTTTAGTCATGAAGACGCCAATGCTCGAAAAAATGCCGCTGAAGCGCTCGCCAAAATGGGTAAACCGGCCCTAAAGGCCCTTCAACAGGCTTTAACCGATAAGCATTGGTTGGTTCGCCATTCTGCTTTAACGGCAATTTCGGAGTTATCCCATTTTGGGGCGGAGTCTTTACCCGATATTCTGCCTTATGCCTTGCCTTTATTGAAGGATGAAAGCTGGTTGGTCAGGAGCATGGCCGCTCAAGTCTTTGGCGAATCGGCAAAGGTCCTTCACACGCTTAAACCACCTGAGGTGAAGTAAACCGATTATCATAAGGCGTGACTTGAAGGCTACCCGCCAGGTAAATCCCGATCCTGGGGTTTCGGCATCTCATTGGTCTGGCGCTCCAGATATTGGAGGATGGAGTGGATCTGAGCGTCACTCAGCGGCCCACCAGCCGTTTTGGAGAAGCCGGGCATGGAGATATTCACGGGGCTTCCATAGCGAATAATGCTTTCCATATGGCTCAAATATTTGGGGTCATGATAATCGCCGGGGATCAGGGCTGGCGCCTCTTTACCTTGTGCATTCATGCCATGGCACATGGCGCAATCGGCCTGAAAAAGTGCAGCACCGAATTTCCCTTTCCCTTGTAAGACATGGCAGGTGGCACATTTTCCAGTAAAGATTTTTGCCTTTTGGGCCTCTGTGAGTCCGGCATGGGGGTCCATCATGGACATTTCATTGCCCTTGGATTGAAGGTTTTGCTGACGGGCGGGCTTTTGAGGGGAAGTCCCCTCAGAATCATCCAAATTTTGGCGTTGGGGCAACAATGCCGGCACCACATTTGCCGATAAATAAATCTTGGTTTCAGGGTTTTTGGGGTCGTTGGAGTAAACATCAATCTCCTTGGTGACTGGCCCCTGCTTCATGGAGGTGTCCATAATCACTTCCAATTCGCCCATTTTACCCGGATCGACCAATTTATCTTTTAAGTTCAGACTGGTACATCCACAACTGGTGGTCACGCTTTTAATCATCAAAGGTTCCCCGCCCACGTTATGAAAACGGTAAACCGATGGAATTTCGACCCCTTCAGTGACAGTGCCCAGGTCTAGGCGTTTGTGCTCAAAACTGATCTTGGGTGGATCCGTTCTGGAAACCAGGACTGGCGGCTTTGCTTGCCTGGATAACAGCAAGAGCAAGCCGACCCCAACCAAAAGAACAAGGATCATTACAGGAATCAAGATTTTTCGTTTGAGTATCATTGTGAAGTGAATTTATGTTTCTCAGCATTCAGTTTATCTTGTGAGACGAAGGCTTTCAACGACTTGATGGGATTCCCCCACTTCAAGTACTCCCCCTCAAGCGCAATTGAGAGGGTTCACAAAGGCCTTTTAACCCCAATTTAAATTCATGTATTTGGTGGAAGTTGAGAATCATGAGGCACCTTATAGTGCAGATAAATCATTGTTTTTCTGGAAGAAGGGCCATGGATAAACGTTTTTACTCACTGCTTGCCTTAATGATTTGCCTTTGCCTTCTGGTGATACCAATTTATGCAAACGCAGACAGCACGAGTGGTTTGGATGATATCCAAGCCCTCGATGAACTGCCTCCGGCCCCCCAATATACCGGCCAGTACAATCGTCAGGTACAGCCTAACGCTCTATCGACCCAGCCAATACCCAAGGCACCCTGGTATAGCCGCATGTTTAAATCAGCAACGCATAAGGCCAGTTTACCGATTAATCAGGTTCCTAAGGTCCCGGAGCCAGCTGGCAAAGAAACAGATCCTCTTTCTGATCCGCTTATTCGTCTGACTAAGGCGATTAAATATCATGATCAGGTGATTTATCCCGGATTTTATATCTTATCCGTCCAGCAGGAAGGCGAACACGATGCGATTTTAACCCTGACACGACAACAGGAGACCCTGCTAACGGTCCCTGCTGAACAAGTATCAAGGGCCGTATCACCTCCCAAAGCCCCTGAAATCATCATTCACGAGAGTGAAACAAAAGCTTCCGGCGATAAACACAAAAAGCCTCACGTTGAAGAGGCCGAAGGATCAGTTGAAGTCTCCAGTGATGGGCAAACAATCGCCCTGCTCTATCACAAGGCGGGCAATTCTTTTCGATCGATTCCACTAGAGATTGCCCAACCGGAGTATTAACTCCTAACCACCTGTCGTTGCAGGAGTTTATCGCAGACCCGATAGGCTTCTTCTTGTAGTACTGATAGTTCAGGGGTTTCCGGCATTAATAATACGGCTTTTAATAAAGGCACAGCGTCTTCAAGGTTTAAGATTTCAATGGCTTTGAGATATTTGGTGTTTAATCCGCTGAGAATGATTTCAGTCATGAGCTTCCCTCTGGCCCAGCCGTAAGCCCCAAATGACGCCATGGTCAAGGCAATTTCACCGTTTACGGCCCGGTTAATCAAATTCAGGTGGCTCTCTTCCATGGGGAATAACTCATCCAACAAGATCATGGCCTTCTTTAATCGACGTTTTCGAACTTGTTTAACGGCTTCTAGAATCACAATAGGCTGTTTTCGGTAGGTTTTGGAAAGGCAATTCAGGTAAAACTGATCCACTTCATCGTAATTTAAGGCGGATAAAGCCTTGATGACCGTTTTGATGTAATCGGGAAACTCTTGACTAAAGCTGATTAAAGGCTTGACGACACGATAGCGCCCAAGTTTTCCTAACAAATCTATCATGCGGTGGTTATGATCAACGATTTTACCAGGGAAGGCATTGAGGAGGGTTTCTGTGACGATACCTTGATGCAGATCCAGGCGAATCAATGCGGTGATCAAAATCGGATCCGGCGTTTTGGCATTGAGATAATCAGAGATGAGTTCATGGACCATGGCAACCCGAGGAGATGCCTGCTGGGATTGTAGGGAAACAAGCCATTCTAAGAGAGGTAAACGTAATGGGGCCTCTGCAGTCCGGTACCAGTCCAAAATTTTTGAGCTAAGACCGGGGGCCTGTAATTCTCGGAGCAGTTCCAACAACATCAGTTTGGTTTCTACCGGCACATCACCGGAACGCGCCACGGTTTGGAAAGCCCATTGAACGGTGACCCGTTGGACCCAAGGGTTATCAGAACGGATAAAAATACCGATGTTCTCTAAAACACTTTGACAGGAAGTGGCTGTAGGTGGCTCAGACAGAAAATGAAAATGCTGATTCAAGTATTGTTGAATCGAAGCGCCTACGTCACGTGTCTCGGGATTTTCCCCAAGTAGGGCCTTAAATCGTCTTAAAGACTTAAAGGCGGGTTTCGTTGTTCTATCCTCTTTATCCGAATGTTAAAAAAAAGCAATGATTTCAAATGCTTAACTATTAGTGTAAAGGGTCGGCCATGATTGGCAAACAGAGATTCATGAAAGCGATAAAAATATTTACAATTCAGGCCATTTAACGCAAAATACCATGGTACAACTTAGTGTTGAACAGACACACCCATAGCTGAGTAAGGAGTTAAACATGGCTGCGACGATGGATCTCCCTTTGCATCGAAATACATCTGCCCCTAGCGTGAACGATATTTTAAAACTAGCCAAAGAACAAGATGTCCAACTGGTCAGACTTCAGTTTGTAGACTTGCATGGACACCCTAAAAATATGTCTATTCATGTGGCTCAGCTGGAAAAAGCCCTGAATAATGAAATTATGCTTGATGGTTCTTCGATTGCCGGATTTAGAACCATTGAAACTTCTGATATGTTCTTCTTTCCAGACTTAAGCACCTTTAAGGTGCTCCCCTGGATCGAAGGCTCTCGAAAAGTGGCCCGGATTATCTGTGATATCCATAACCCCGATGGAACACCTTTTGAAGGTTGCCCTCGTAACAACTTAAAGCGGGTTTTGCGTTATGTGGAATCCCAGGGCTATGTGTATAACGTTGGTCCTGAGCTGGAATTTTTCCTGTTTAAAAAGCACCCGGATGGAACGATTTCTCCTGAAACCCATGATTCTGCGGGTTACTACGATCTGGGCCCTGATGATATGGGTGAAGTGGTTCGGAGTGAAATTGTTGACACCCTGGAGCGCCTAGGGTTTGAGATGGAAGCGGATCACCATGAAGTTGCTCAAGGTCAGCATGAAATTGACTTTAAATACGCTGATGCGTTGAGAACCGCTGATAACGTCACCACGGTTAAAATTATTACCCGCCTGATTGCTGCTCAACATGGCTTGCATGCCACGTTTATGCCGAAACCCATTTTTGGGGTTAACGGTTCCGGGATGCATGTGAACCAATCCTTAGGCAACAAAGACGGTGACAATGTGTTTGCCTCTGACAACGAGAAGTACAAATTGTCACAGGAAGCCCTTTGGTACATTGGCGGTATTTTAAAACATGTCCGTGGCTTAACCGCCATCACCAATCCTTTGGTCAACAGCTATAAGCGTCTGGTTCCGGGTTATGAGGCTCCGGTTTATGTGGCCTGGTCTCCTTCTAACCGGAGTGCCTTGCTACGGGTTCCTGCAAAACGGGGCAAATCCACCCGGATTGAGCTTCGTTCGCCGGATCCGGCTGCAAATCCCTACCTGGCTTTTGCGGCTATGGTCATGGCTGGACTCGACGGGATTAAGAACAAAATTGAACCACCGGCTCCAGCTGAGCTTAATATTTATAAACTCAGTGCGACGGAACGGGCCGATTTGAATATTCCATCCCTTCCCGGTAGCTTGTATGAAGCCCTTGAGGAATTGAAAGCCAGTACCATTGCGAGAGAGGCCCTTGGAGAACATATTTACACCGAGTTTCTCCAGACCAAAATCCGTGAATGGGATGATTTCAGAACCAACGTATCGCCTTGGGAAACCGAGCGCTACCTCAGCCGCTACTAATCCCAAGCAGATTTTTTTCTTTAAGCTCAAAGCGCCTGTTGAGATCAACAGGCGCTTTGTCATGTTTAGAATAAAAAGGTGTGCGTTTAAGGACTCACTGGCACATGCTGACTGCGATAAGACGCTTCTTCTTGACCGAGTGTTTGCATGATATCCGCGCTTAGTTTTTTATCAATCGGACGTTGAGCGTTGATTTCATTAAGACGCTTTCTTAATGCCTGAACTTCTGCTTTGCCTAGATACATATATTTATGCTCCTGTTGACCTGCTTGCGAGCTTTGAGAGGCAGCAGGTTGAGTCATAAGTTTAATCAAGGCTTCTGAAAGTAAACTGCGAGTCCTGACGGATTGACACCAAGAAGGCTGTTGTCCAATGAGCCTTTGAAAAAATTGGTTATAATAATCAATTTTATTGGGAATCGGTTCAAGAGAAAGCGTTTTGAAATTAAAACGCTTTAAAACCCCTGATAAAAATGCCTGTAAAACCCCGTAAACAACCCGGTGCGGTTGTCTATCCCAAGGAGCAGCTTCAACAAATGAGAGATAGAGCTCTTCTTCATTCATGCCGGTTGACATAAGGCCAATAATCTTTTTAAAGTCCGGTGTAGAGGCAAATAATGAGCGACGTCCAACAATCAAAGCAAAAATGCGGCGCCTTTTACTCTGTTCACCCATTCGATCAACATCTTGTGTAATATAGTCATTGCGAATGCCACTGGCTGTCTGTTCCCAACTGGCTGTAAGCGCTTTTAGATTTTCCAAATCTTTTTCTTCGAGCTCCCAGACTTGTGCCGGAACAAAGCCGGAGGAATCCCCAAGCTTGCATTGAACAGGAACGGGCTTACGTGTGATGAGCTTTGCGCCAAACCGAAGGGACGTATTTTGAATTGCCATCATCATCCTCTGACGTGTTGCCAACCATTTCCTCAACAAAAACCAACGCTAAGTGAAAATTGCTTGACTCTGGGCCTCCAGATAAAAATCAAAACACCCTCACGGGATAAACCGGAGGGTGCTTCTTAAGGCTTAAAACCCTTTTAAATAGGTAAGACTACTCGATGTATTCTTTTAAGCGACGGCTGCGGTTGGGGTGACGAAGCTTGCGAAGGGCTTTGGCTTCAATCTGCCGAATCCGCTCCCGAGTAACGCCAAACAATTGTCCGACTTCTTCCAGGGTCCGTTGACGCCCGTCATCCAGACCGAACCGGAGCCGGAGAACATCCCGTTCCCGGGGGCTTAAGCTGGAGAGGACTTCGGTGAGATCTTCTCGAAGGAGTTCATGGGCCACAGTGGTTGCGGGGGCTTCGGCTTCCCGATCCTCAATGAAATCACCCAGACGGGAATCTTCTTCTTTCCCAATGGGAGTTTCTAAGGACAAGGGCTCCTGAGCCACTTTGATGATTTCCCGAAGCTTGGGAATGCTAATCCCCATGGCCACGGCGAGTTCTTCTTCATTGGGCTTACGGCTTTTTTCCTGGGCCAGTTTCCGGGTCAGTTTTTTCAGCTTGTTAATGGTTTCCACCATATGGACTGGAATCCGAATGGTTCTGGCCTGATCGGCGATGGCCCGGGTGATGGCCTGACGGATCCACCAGGTGGCGTAGGTGGAGAACTTATAGCCCCGTTCGTGGTCGAATTTTTCAGCGGCCCGAATGAGCCCCAGGTTTCCTTCTTGGATGAGATCCAAGAACAACATGCCACGACCCACATATTTTTTGGCAATACTAACAACTAATCGGAGGTTGGCCTGGACCAGCTTACGCTTGGCGTTAGCCCCTTCAGGACCGCCTTTGACAATTTTACGGGCCAATTCGATTTCTTCATCGGCTGTCAGCAAACGAATCCGGCCAATTTCACGAAGATACATCCGGACCGGATCGTCCAGGGACATGCTTCGGCTGCCGGACTCAACATCATCCTCATCTTCAAAGGCTTCATCCTGCTGATCCAGGAGCGATAAACCGCCGCCAGCACCACCAAACAGGCTGCCAATATCTTCCGCGTCATCGTCATCAGACAGCAAGAGTTCATCAACGCCGGTACGGCTTCGACCGCCCTTATCAATTTCCATGAGGGTGTCATCTTTAGAGGATCGTGTACGTTTTGTCATGACGTGATACCTTTACACTCCTTGTTGTTCTTCTATGGGGTTAAATCTGTTTTGGGCGCAATGGTCAAGAGAACGGCGGACCTTGGGTCGTTTTAATCGCAAGGCTTCGCATAGCTGAAGCTGTGAATTCAAGGCCGACTGATCGTCTTGCTGCTGTTCGTGTGCTCTCACATTCTGAGCCATATCGCTCAAGGTTTCTTTTGCATCCAGAAACTGAATTCTGGCAACAATATCTTCAATATCCCGTTTCTGCCTCTCGGAATACTCGATAGCATGTCCTCCCTTTTCAGACGATTGATAATATTCACAAAGTTTTTCTGCTGTCATTGCCTGATCAGCCAGAAATTGTAACATCGGTGTGTTGGCGTGGCTGTGGAACACATGGCTTAAGGCCGAGGCAAGTTCGCCCATGGTCTGCCATGTCCCTTCAATGGACTGAACAGCCTCCAGGAAAGCAATTGCTTCCGGAGAATGAAAATGAATAGTCGGCAAGATTGACATTACCAATCCATAGCTCTCAGTGTTTAACAGTAAGTAACTCAGTAAAAGATGCTCTTTTTGGGTGACTGGGATTTTTTCAGACAATGTTTTTTTGAATCCCGAGATATCCTCGAGCCTTGAAGGGTTTCTGAAGGTGTCCCGTCTTTTTCTTCCTATATAACGATCCTGAGGTTGAGAAATTGCTTGAAATTCGTAATTTTTTTTATTTGCATAGGGTCCATTTTGCATTTCGAGACGTTTAACTTCAAGAATTAAGGTCTCTTCAGCGATTTTGAGCCTTTCAGAGATAAACTTAATATGTTCTTGTCGAACCACGGGCTGGCGAATGGCCGCCAAGAGGGGGACTGTTTGTTGTGACGCTTTGATTCGACCTTCAGGGGTGTGTAAATCCGAGATGCCGGACAAGGCTTTGTTTAATTTGAATATAAGGAAAGGCTGGGCCTCTTTGAGGCACTCCTGAAATCGATCTTGTCCTTGGGATTTAAAAAAGTCATCGGGATCTTTTTCACCAGGAAGCAGAACCACTTTGGCATCGACCCCTTGATCCAAAAGCTGGTTTTCAATCAGTTCAATGGCCCTTAAAGCGGCCTTTTGTCCGGCTTCATCCGAATCAAAGCACAGGTACAAAGTTTGCACCCCAGTCCGCTGAAGCAATTTCAGGTGATTTTCTGTCAAAGCCGTGCCACAGACCCCAACAGCCTGGGTAATACCAGCCATATGGGCCGAAATCACATCAAAATAGCCTTCCATTAAAATGGCGTATCCGCTGGCGCGAATCTGTTCTTTGGCTTGATAAAAGCCGTAAAGAATCCGGCTTTTGTTATAAATGGGCGTTTCCGGGGAATTCAAATATTTCGGGTGATCGTCTTCTGAAAGGCATCGCCCGCCAAAGGCAATGACTCGGCCGCGTTCGTCATGTATGGGAATCATCAGGCGGTGTCGAAAGCGATCGTAAAACCCCTGGCCTTCGCTTCTAAGGTTAGCCAGGCCTGCTTTTTCCATCAGCATTGGGCTTTGTTGTACAGCAGGAACTGTGGCCTGAAAATGGTGCACCAAATGTTCCCATCCGGCAGGGGCATAACCCAATCCAAAGTGCTTTTGCCAAGACACACCAATGGCACGACTCTCCAAATAGGCTTTGGTGTTTTCATCACGTTGGAGTTGTTGTTCGTAAAAGACCTGTGCCTCTTGATTCAGTTGGATCAAAAGATCTATTTCACTCCTAGAGACACTTGGCTTTTTGGCATCCTGTTGAATCTCAATCCCATAAGCGTCAGCCAGCTCCTGAATCAGCTCGCCATAGGTTTTATGTTCTATTTTCATTAAAAAGCTTAGGGTGTCGCCGCCTTCGTTGCAGCCAAAACACTTGAACATCTGCTTTTCAGGGTTGACGTAAAATGAAGGGGTTTTTTCCTGATGGAAGGGGCAAAGCCCCATATAATTTCGGCCTGCCCGTTTGAGGGAGACATGGCGTCCTACTATTTCTAGAATATCCAGTCGAAGTTTAACCAGTCCTGCTGCATCTTGAAAAGAGACAGGCTGACTCATTTACCGGCCTCCAATGCTTGATAAGGACCGTAAACGGAGACAGTCAATCTCATGAATCATCTTGCCATGCCCCAAATTCCAGACCATCTCTCGTTTTATTGCCTCCAACACCCGCTAAATCGGTACGTTATCCACCTGGACTTTTAAAGCAAACTTAGCCACATTATGAATGATTTTAGAAAAAAAGGGTAACGATCCCTTGCTTAAGCTCTCTTTAAAAACCTAGGAAACCATGTCAAGGGTGGAAAGAAAAGACCTTATGAGGGAGTTGTAATGATATGTTACATCCAAAAGAATCCTCCCAAAAAAGTCGTGAATGAGTCATTGTCCTACGCCATCCATTTGCTTTTACAATAAAGATAAGATCGATGATTAAGGTGATACTTTCAGAAGGGTAGGGCTTGATGAAACAAAATAACGTCCTGGAAAAACTGGCCAAAGGGATTATTGTCTCGGTTCAAGCCGAGCAAGGCGAACCACTCTATGCACCGGAATGTATTCTGGCCTTAGCGCAATCTGCCCTGAATGGGGGTGCCGTAGGCCTACGGTTGGCCAATCCTGAAAATGTCCGGCTTCTCAAGGAACATCAGCCTCAAGTCCCTGTTATTGGGATTACGAAGCCGCCTCATCTTCCCAGAGATCCTGAAAATCATGTGTATATTACCCCCACCCTCTGGGCGGCTGAATCCATGATTCAGGCTGGGGCCGATGTTGTGGCCATGGATGCGACCCTGAGACCTCGCCCCATGGGGGAGTCTTTGAAGGAAATTGTGGGCCTCTGTCGGGAGCGATTTCAAAAAGCCTTGTTGATGGCGGATATTGCCACCTTTGAGGAAGGGATTCATGCCGAAGCTTTGGGATTTGACATCATTGGAACCACTTTATCCGGTTACACCACAAACACGTTGGACCGAAAGAAAAACGATGAGCCGGATTTTGAACTCTTGGAAGCCTTGGTGAACAAGCTTAAAACCCCTGTGATTCTGGAAGGCCGAATCTGGTATGCCCACCAGGTGACCCAAGCCTTTGAATTGGGGGCCTATGCTGTTGTGGTTGGTTCAGCCATTACCCGCCCCCAGCTCATTACCAAACGGTTTGTTCAAGCCATCCCCCATTTTGAAATCCGCTCAATCTAGCCCTTCCACAAGCGCTTTGCCAATAGGGGCAGATTGTGTCATAGTGATAAGAATTCTGTTTTGATTCGATCCAAATTTGGATCCCGTTCTTGAGAGAAAGGAAGTACTGCCGATGAGCGCCTCGACATTCTTGTTTACCTCTGAATCCGTGACTGAGGGGCACCCCGATAAGATTTGTGATCAAATCTCCGATGCCATCCTGGATGCATTTCTTACAAAAGATCCTAAGTCCCGTGTTGCCGCAGAAACAACGGTGACAACGGGTCTTGTTTTAGTGGTGGGTGAGATTACATCAAATTGTTATGTGGATATCCCCAGCGTGGTTCGGGATACCATTGAGCGCATTGGCTACCATGGGGATAACAGTGGTGGCTTTGATGCCAGAACCTGTGCGGTTCTGACCAGCATTGACGAGCAATCCTCCGACATTGCTTCCGGGGTTGATGCCGCATTGGAGACTCGTGAGCACTTGAACCATGATCAGATTGATCAAATTGGGGCCGGGGATCAGGGGATTATGTTTGGCTATGCTTGTGATGAAACGCAGGAATATATGCCTTTGCCCATTAGTTTGGCCCATAAATTGGCTCACCGCTTGGCTGAAGTCCGAAAAGAAGGCATTTTAAGTTACTTACGACCCGATGGGAAATCCCAAGTGACGGTTGAATACGTGAATGGGAAGCCTTCTCGCATTGATACCATTGTCATCAGTACCCAGCATGAGCCGGTGGTCCATGGCGAGACCGATAATGCGAAAATTCAGGAGCGGATTGCGACAGATCTTCGGCATTATGTGATTGATGCGGTCTTTAAAGATATGGCCATTAAGCCGGATGCGACCACACGTTATTTCATCAATCCATCAGGTCGATTTGTCATTGGCGGACCCCAGGGTGATGCCGGTTTAACGGGTCGTAAGATTATTGTGGATACCTATGGTGGCTATGCACGTCATGGGGGTGGGGCGTTTAGTGGTAAAGACCCGACAAAAGTCGATCGAAGCGCCGCTTATGCCATTCGCTGGGTTGCTAAAAACATTGTTGCTGCAGGATTGGCCAAACAATGTGAGGTTCAGGTTGGTTATGCCATCGGTGTGGCCCATCCTGTCTCTATTAACGTGAATACCTTTGGTACAGGCAAGCTCAGTGATGATGTCCTGGCCCAACTCATTCGTGAGCACTTTGATCTGCGCCCGGCAGCCATTATCCAGCAATTTGATTTACAGCGTTTACCGGCCTTAAATGACGGGCAGTTTTATCAAAAGCTCGCAGCCTATGGTCATATTGGCCGGACTGATTTGGATGTGCCCTGGGAACGATTAGATAAAGTCAAGGTGCTTCAAGAGGCTGCTCAGAAGCTGGAGGCTAAAAGCCCGGTTTCAGTCTAACGGCTATCCAGTTTGATTATTCTAAAAAACAGGCCTTGAAGAAACATCAGGGCCTGTTTTTTTAGGGTTTATCTCTGAAAATTAGGATTTGGACTCGCCAGCCACAATCTGATCGCCTTGGCTGGTGCCAATTCGAGTGGCTCCTGCCTGAATCAGGGCAACCGCCTGCTCATAGGTTTTAACGCCGCCACTGGCTTTAATGCCAATGGCACCATCTTTTCCCAACTGGGCCAATACACGATGAATGAGGGCAATGTGATCAACCGTTGCCCCTTGTCCCCCTTGGAGCATACCGGTCGAGGTTTTGACCATATCAATACCGGCTTGCACACAGGCCTGTGTGGCCTCTTCAATTTCATGGGGAGAGAGTAGATCGGTTTCAATGATAACTTTCACCAAGTGGCGGCCTGCGGCTTGTTTCAACTGGCTCAGCTCACTGACAGTGGCTGCCATATTCCCTTGGCGAAGTTCTGTTTTAAACTGACCCACATTGAGGACCACGTCAAGCTCATCGGCACCGTTGGCCAAAGCTTGTTTTAGTTCAGCTAATTTTTCTTGAGTGGAAGCGTGGCCAACCGTGGGGTGATGCCGTTCTTCATCTAAATCCATTTTGTCTTGTGGAAACCCAATAACCGTGGCGACTTTGACTGGGGTATTCTGAAGCACCTTTCGGCTCAAGGCAATCATATCCGGGCGAACACAGACTGCAAAAAAGTGGTGCTTAATAGCGTCCTGGCAAAGTTGGGTAATGGCCTGTTGCGGATCTTCGTCTGGATTATAGGTGAGCTTGGTCGAATCGAGATAATGGGCAATGGGCTCTTGCATTCCAGAGGCTTGGCGAAACCCTAACGCTTGGGCACCTGAAAATCGAGTATCCCCGTTTGTACGGTATGCGATTGGGGTTATAGAATAAACCTTCATTGCTGAAATCCTCTCCTTAAACGTCACTTCCCTACCAAAATCAGGGTATTTTAGAAGCCTCTAACCGCCATTGAGAAAGTCTTCTCTGATAGAGAGGCTGCTACCTTACCTTGAATTATGCTAAAGTATAGCGCTTTGAAGCAAGTGGTTGTTGATTTTTGTGAATCCGGGACAATCGAGAAAGCGTTTCCATCATTGTTGAGAGGATGCCCAGCGGAAGCGATGTTTCCATTTTTCGGCCCCTTGTGTAACCAACAGGTTAATCAGATGGCCTATGCCCAAGGTGAGGAGTAGGCTGATGCCCATAATGATCAGTAATTGCGGGATCAGATGAAAGAGAATCTCATTGGGATGGTTTGCAACAGTTAAGTTGAAATGCTGATACTCAGCCATCATGGCTTGTGGACTTTGTATCGCGGCCTCAAAATTGAAATAGCCTGATAACGCCCATTTCAACAAGGGCTTGGTGGGAGACAGATAGGCGGCAATCAGATATCCGAGAAAACGACTGAGGTGCTTTAACATGCAGGGTACTCTTTCTTTAAAGGTATTTTTCATGGATTGTTTGAATTGGCGTCATGCAATCACATTTGTTTAACACCCCTCAAGTTTCAAGTTTGCGTTTTCTGAGATTTAGATTGTTACATTTCTTTTGATTTTTTATTCTTAAATATGTGTAAAATTTGATTGCATTTTGTTTTCTGCAGGGCAGAAAGTGCATTATGATGTCCTTCAAGCAAAATGGTCGTCATTTTCATCACACCCATGAGGCAATTCGCATTATTGAGCATCTTTATTCGGGTATCTCCTGATAAGATATATTTCTGATAAGGACGGGTGTATAAATGTATCAAGCAATGGGCATGGTGAGCGGAATGCCGCCATCGATGCCTTTACAAGGGAGAAGCCTTAACTGGGGGCCCATGCCTTTTGAACCCCCTCAGGTCCCTGTTTATCCTGCTTATACGCCTTATAACCCGCTTCCAAACCCACCAGTCAGTATTAACCAGGCCATTGCCCAATATCAGGACCTTCAGCGCAGACGGAAAGAAATCCCTGAGGATCGCCTCCTGGATTACACGTTTTTAGATAAGATTCTCCAGGGGTTTAAGACGACCTTTGTCACCGTCCCTAAAACAGTCTGGAAGGGTCTAAAAGGTGAAAAAGATTTTACCTTTGCCGATGCCATGCTGGTGGCCAAAGTCCCTTACTATATAGGGGGCGCTGTTTTGGCTTTGAGCCCCTTTGTGGGGGGTAACAAGGCTGAAGGTGTCCGTTGGACTGCCGCAATGCTCTTGTATCTCCTGGGAAGCAGTAGTGCGAATTTTCTTATTAATACAGCCTACCGCTTAAGGTATGGTGTGGATCTAACCAAAATGTATCGCTCCAAGACCGGGCAGATTGAACATGTTTATATCAGTAGTGATTTCCCTCGCTTTGATCTGTTAGGGCCTGAAGAATATCAACGTTTGGAGAAAAAATTAGGGGTCCCAGAGGATGTTTATGAGCCGGATGGGGCCATTCGGGAGCAATTGAGGCGGATTATCCCCAGTAGCCGAACGTTGAAACTGATATTGGCCAATCTTTGCAGTGCCATTGGCGCAGGGTATATTGCCAGAAGTCCGGCATGGACAGAAGTATCCGATGGGCTTTCTAAACTAAGTAGCGTTTGGAAAGAACCCGCTTCCACGCTTTCTGTGCTTCAGAAAGTTGAAGCGACGTTAAGAAGCATTGCAGGAGCCTTCAGGCCTGTTTTTGAGAACCGGTTCAAAATGATGGATGCCGAGCCATGGCAGCGTTTGGTGGTCTATGGCTGGCTGGCTGCCATTGCCGCCTCCGTGGGCTATGTCTTCCTCCGGGGATTACCTAAAAAACACTACTCTTCCACAGGGGTCAGTCCATTGGCCCAGTACGCCCTTCAGCATCCTCAGGCGCCTTTTCAGCAAATTTTATACCCTAACCTTTCTGCAGAAAGCTTTCTGACGAGAGGAGGGCGGTATCAATGACAATTCGCTTTAACGCTGGTATCCCTCAAGCCCCTCTCTTGCCTTCTAAGGCCCGATTGGCGACATGGCAGGAGATCCAAGCGCAGCATCTCAAAAAACTGCCGGAGGCGTTTCACACAGCCACCTCGGCATTGGGGCACTATAAGGCTTCCGATCATCAGCTCGCGGATTTTAATGATGCCAACCGGGTCTTCACGGTTGCGACCATTGCCAGCTTAGGCTCCTTGGACTCGCCTCAGCCTGGAGCCCCACTACCCTTATGGTTAGGAGCTGGAAGCTGGCTTGGGGCCATGGCCCTGACGCCACGTATTATTAATGGCGCCATTTATTTAAAAACCGGGGTTAATCTGAATGCCCAATACTTAAGCAGCAATGGTGTCATTCGCCCCTTGTTTCAAGATCCTGGCTATATGCCGCTTCAGGTGTTGCCTGAAGCCAAACGCCAACAATTGATGCAACGATTGGGTATCCCGCTAGACAATCCTGATCGGGAATCGTTATTGCAAGAAAGGCTCAAACAAATTGCCGTTCAAGCCCATACCTGGTGGATGTTGATGGCTGGATTCGCCACGCCGGTTTTTGCTTCGACCCTTTCGGATATCATCGAAAACCCGGCAAAAAGTCTCTACAGTTGGTTACGGGCCAAAACCGTTGAATCGCTCTCACTAAAGCCTGCATTGCAATCGAAAAATCCACAACGGATCATTGCTGCTTTAGAAAAGACCATTCGTCAGACCATTGGTTCAGGTTCCGAGACCACTATGTTGGCTCGCTGGTGGAAACGACTTCCTACGGATGTGATGAGAACGTTGCAACTTCAGCATGTGGTGGATGGCCAGTTTCTCAAGGCTTCGGAGCAGGAGCGATTTGAAAGAATCGCCCAGCATCTCTACCAGCAGCTTCACAACGAGAGTGTCCGAAACGCGCTTGTGGCCCAATTGGGAAAAGATGAGGCTGCCACTGCGATGGAAGGGCCATCATTCATGAGCGCTTTGGGACGTATTTTTGCCCCGTTGGAAAAGGCGCTTGAACAAGCTGGTCATCTTCTGCCCCATGAGGCTCGGCTCAAGGCTCAATATGAATTGGATCTCCAGAAGCTCTCAGCCCAGGCAACTCTGAAACACCTTCGTGAGCTGGCGGAGTTGTTTGAAAATGACGGAGATATGGCCCCTGATGTCTTGATGGATAGGCTTAAGGAATGTCTTGAGAAACCTGTTTTGCCTTATATCGAGCAATTGGTTCGGGAAGGGAGACTCACAAAAGCCACTGAAGTGATGGGCAGTGAAGAACAAGTCGAAGCGGTCATGAACTTATTCCGGAGTGGGCGATTTAAGCTGGCTTTCTTAGATATGGGGGCCGCTCCCAAGGAGTTTTTCTTGCAGGCCATGGAGTCCTTGGCCTTAAGACATCGCTGGACGATGGGCTATCGAAATCTGCTTCTGGCTTTCATGGGTATCTCCACAGCGATTTTTGTGGCCTTTTTCGTCGGGCGGCAATTTAAATCATCGGATGGGGAGGGATAACATGAGCTGGAATCCAATCTCATCCTATCAAAGCTTTTACCCTGCTTTTCAGAATTCAGGCTGGCGCTCTAACGCCATGGCGCAACCTTATGCTCAAACCGCGACACCGATTCAATACCCCAGTTTTTCAAACCGTGCCACGGTGGGCTATCAACCCTATCTGAACGCATTACCTCAGATCAACCAGATTAACGGCTTGGGAGTCCAGACAGCTTGGCATAGTCAACTGAAATCCTTGTTTCGCCAACGTCAGGCCATTACCTATGCCTTATTTCTCAGGACGTTTGCAGCTCAAGATAAAAACCAGGACGGCAAAATCAGCCCGGAATTGGGTGAAAACGGCAATTTTCTCAAAGCCATTTCAATGTTGCCGTATTTAAAATCTTTAGGGGTAAATAATATCCATCTACTTCCGATTATGCCCGTCGGCAAGACGGATCGCCTGGGTCACTTTGGGGCTCCTGGCAGTCCTTATGCCCCTGGTGCATTGGACCGCTTGAATGCGGAATTTGATGAACCCAACAATGGTTTAACGGTTATCCAGGAAGCCAGGATGTTTGTCGATGCAGCTCACCGCATGGGGATTCATGTCATGGTGGATGTCCCCAGTTGTGCCTCGGTTGATTTGTCCCGGGAACGGCCTGATTTAATCGCAAGAGACGCCAGTGGCCACTCATTGACACCCACCAACTGGGTGGATATCCGGATGTTTGTGAAAGACTCTCCGGCCTTGAGAGCGTATTACCAGAAATTCTTCGATTTAATGGTGAACCAGTTGGGCGTGGATGGCTTCCGGGTGGATGTTGCCCGTGCCAGAACGCCTGAGTTCTGGCAGCATTTTATCTCAGAATACCCTGATAAAGCCTGGTTGGCTGAAAGTTATACCGAAGAAGATGCTTCTCCCATGGCCAATATTCCGAGAGATATCCCGGAAGACCTGTTAAAATACGGATTTGATGCCATTTACGGGCAATTTCACATTTTCCATGAGTTTGATGCCAATCAATATATGGCATATCTTGAGCAGAATCAGGCGATGTTAGAGCGTGTGGGTTCCCAAAAATCCATTTTGGGAAGCTTTGTGACCCACGATGATCCTAGTGGAATGGATCAAGGCGGGGCCTTGTACTGTAAACTAGCTGCCGGGATGATGGCAACCCAGCCGGATACGAACCCCTACTTGATAGATGGCTTTTTAACCGGTTATACCCGTCGATTTAACATCTTTGACTGGGGGCCACGGCCTGTAGGGCAGTACCCGGATATCGAGAAATTCTGGAAACGGATGGTTGAGTTACGACAAAGCCAGGTGTATGGCCCGATTTTAACCCTTGGCAAATTTATTCCCCTCAAAGTGGAACAAGATCCCCAGGACCCCAGAGTCATTGCGTTCTTACGCCAGGCCGAAGGGCGAACACTGCTCATCGTTGCGAATAAAGATGTCAATGCCTCTCAAAAAGCCACCATTGATATTCCCGGCCTGTCAGGTGAACAAACTTTGAGCAATCTGGCTCCCAATTACGGGGAAAGTAGCATCTTTGAGGTTGAACCCGGAAAAATTAAGGCCAATATCGCCAAAGGGCGGTTCTATGTGTTTGAAATCAATGTTCCTGAAGAGATATCTTCTCATTAAGAGGCTTTAGAAAGGGGCTTTTCAGGCGGAGCTTCAGTGGCCAGTTGGTTAA
>JANWKX010000167.1 GCA_025451145.1 Vampirovibrionales bacterium | reverse complement strand
GGGCCTAAGATCATTTATCAAATGATGTTCTACCCGGTGACGGCGGCCAATTTTGAGACCGACTCTTATAAAGCCTATGGCGATGGAAATTATTGGCTGTCGACAGCGGCGATGAAGTGGTTTTGGAATGCCTATTTACCGGATGTCAATGCACGTAGAGAAGTGCTTGCGTCTCCGCTATTGGCTTCAACGGAACAATTGAGAGGCCTGCCTCCTGCGCTGGTCATTACCGATGAAAATGACGTGCTGCGTGATGAAGGTGAGGCCTATGCCCGAAGATTGTTGGAAGCTGGGGTGCCAACGCTGGCAGTGCGTTTCCTTGGGATTGTTCATGACTTTATGATGCTAAATCCCCTTGCCGATGCGCCAGCGACCAGAGGGGCTGTTGAGCTGGTCAATCGTGAGCTTCAACGGGCGTTTAAGGGAGAATAACAACAATTCACACAGGGACCATGGTTTTTATCCCCATCGATTGCCTGATTCAGCCGACTTCACTGGGCTGAGAAATAATGGTAACAATGGGGATATGGCCTTCATTTGAGTATATACGAGTTGAAGAAATGTAAAAATATATGGAATTGCAGACAATCGAAAGGCTTGAAAATCTTTATTCCAAAATACGTCATATCGTTTCCGGATGATATTAAAAGTATTTTATAAATGAGTTAAGGAAAGAAATTTCATGAAACCGATTTCTGCATATACCCCTCATGTATCCAGGCCCGCGCAGGCGATGCGTCCGAAAAATGTTATGTTTCAAGGCGCCCAGGAAGTGAAGCTTTTTCAATCGCTGGGTGATCGATTCGCCATTCAACCGGATGAAGCCATTCAAATTCCAGCGGCTGTGCTGGCTGATCCTCGCCTGGATGCACCCGCCTTTACGCTTGATCTGAAGGATGGTGAAAACCAAACCGGAAAGGTGTCTTACACATTACGGGATCTTTTGGTGCTCTTCCAGGAGGCATGTAATCGGGTGGATCTCGATGGCATTAGACGGACAGTACTCTATGCCAGTGAAATTATTCCCCCCCAGCTGAAAGCAATTGCAATTCGTAAAGCCCATCACGGCGGCAATGAACGCTTGGAGAAGCAATTTTGGCAATTAGCCCGAGATATTATGGCTGGACTTCAAACGCTGGAATCAATGGGATACATGTTTTCTGTGGATATGTGGACCGGGAGTGACACCGGCATTGCGTTTAACCTCGAAGACAAAGTCCTCAAAGGCCAAATCCCTTAAGGGCAATTACCGTATCAAAGACTCACCACAATAAAAGCCGGATTCAAACGGATCCGGCTTTTGTTTGGGGTTTGGATTAAATCATTCTGAATAAATCCAACGCCATGAATTAGAATGGATTGACAAGATATGCCGGTTTTCATATAGTTGTCGAGGTTTTGGCGATGTGAAGCGGAGTTTACCCGAATGACCTTACAAAAGACCTTGGTCCGAGGGAAAATTTTTAACCCTCTGGCTCCTGAAAAATGGGAGTATTTTGAGCAAGGGGCCTTGGTCATTTCTGCCGAGGGGCGAATTGAAGCCATTGGCCGCTATCAGGATTTGGAGGATACGCCTGGGATTCAGCAAACCCTGGATTATTCGAATTACCTGATTTTACCGGGCCTCATCGATATGCATACCCACCTGCCCCAATTGCCCATCCGGGGCAAGACTGCAGGGACTCTGATGGAATGGCTCGATCACTACGCATTCCCCATTGAAACAGCCTTTGCCGAGAATCACTATGCCCGAAGGCTTTCCCAAGTCTTTTTTGAATCCTTAAAACAAAACGGAACCACGACGGCCCTCGTTCTGTCTTCGGTGCATTTTGAATCGACCGAGATTGCCTTTGAAGAAGCCCTGAAATCGGGGATGAGGGTCCTGATGGGCAAGGTCATGATGGATCGAAATGCTCCTGGAGCCTTGCTTGAAACCCTGGAAGCCTCTGTCGAGGATTCTGAAACCTTGGCCAAGCGTTGGCATGGCCAAAACCGTGATCTCATCCGCTATGCCTTTACGCCTCGATTTGCCGTGAGCTGCACGCCGGGTATGCTGGAGGCGGCATCGGAACTTCACCGGAAATACCCATTCAGTTATCTGCATTCCCATCTGTCCGAGAACCTGAACGAGATCAAAGCGGTTCAAGCCCTTTTTGGGGAGAAAGATTCTTATACCGCTGTCTATGAAAAGACCGGATGCCTGGGGCCAAGGACTATTATGGCCCATGCCATCCATTTATCCCCGAATGAATTGGAAATTCTGGAAGCCACACAAACCCGAATCGCCCACTGTCCGACATCGAACTTTTTCCTGAAAAGCGGCTTTTTTAACTGGCAGGCATTTCTGGAACATAATATCCTGTTTGGTCTGGGCAGTGATGTCGGTGGCGGTCCGGATATCAGCATGTTCCGGGTGATGCGGGGCATGGATGAGGTTCAATTGGGCTATCAACGCTTTGTGCCACCGGCCACAGCCTTGTACTACGCCACCTTGGGTGGAGCGAAAGCTTTATCTTTAGAAGAAGAAACTGGCAACCTCTCCCCTGGAAAGTCTGCGGATTTTATCGTGCTGGAACCCGATGCTTTTGAGCCGCTGGGAGAAGAGACCCAATCCATCGAAGAAGTGATCTCTCAATGGATGTATTTGGGCCAAGCCCAATATCTGTATAAGACCTATGTCCGAGGCAAATGCGTCTACCTGAATCCAACGATGGATTTGGAAAAAGATCTTACAGGATTCCACTCAACTCGATTGCGCGAACGGTTAAAGCACCCACAGCAAATGCAATAAGCCAAGAGCCCGCCAGAAGCATCACGGATTCTCGGGTGCCCCGTTCCTTGGCAATGACGGTAAAGGACGCAATACAGGGGACAAACAGCGCAATGGTAATCAGTGCCGTTAAAATCTGGGTTGCTGAGAGCTGATGGGCGAGAAAATAGAGGCCAGCGCCACCAAAGTCACGGCGAACCATGCCCATAATGAAAATTTGAGCGGTTTGGGTTGGTAAATGCAGTAAATCAACCGTCAAGGGCGCCAAAAGTCGTTCCGAGAGGCCCAATAATCCTGTGACCTGCATAACGCTTACAAGCAAGGAGCCAAGAATAAACAAGGGGGACGCTTCTTTCAGAAAGACCATCGTTCTCACCCAGGTTTTACGGGCAATATTCTTCAGGCTGGGAACCCGCATCGGGGGTAAGTCCAGAATCAGACTGGTGGACTTTCCAGGCAGGAGTTTATTTAACGCGGTTCCCATAACAATGAGTACCAAGGATAACACCCCAATAAAGACCGCCCATGCTTTTAGTCCGCCTGCCATGGCCATTAAGGCCACAATTACCGCAATTTGGGCGGAACACGGGATGGTAATGGCCAAAATGGTTGAAGCAATGGTTCGCTCCCGCTCTGACGTCAGGACTCGGGTGGAGACGGTGGCCATGGTGACGCAGCCAAACCCCAGAATAATGGGAATGACGGCCCGGCCATTGAGGCCAATCTTGGTTAAAAGCCCGTCACAGAGGACGGCAATCCGGGGCAGGTAGCCACAATCCTCCAGGATGGAGATATAGATGTAAAAGCCCAGAATCAAGGGAAACAGCACGCCGAAAATGTATTGAATGCTCATGGTGAAGACCCCGAATTCACCGGCCAGAATGGTGTAGAGAGCGGAAGTTTTAGGTAAGAACGACGAAAACAACGCTTGAATCCCTGGGACGATATACCCAAGCATCAGCTTTTTCTCGGTGATATCCACCAGATTCACGGAGATCCAGATCCCGACAATTTGATACAGGGCCACCATGGCCATTAAGCCGCTAATCGCCCCTACCACAGGATTTAAAAGCAGCTTGCCCAAGAGTCTGGAGAAAGAAAACGTTTGTTTTTTTGCCTCGTTGTTGGACAAAACCTGATGAACCAAGGCGTTAATGTACTGGCGACGAAGGCCATAAATATGCAAACGCTGAACGGGATTGTCTTCAAGGGCTTTAAGCTGTTCCGGATCAGGGCAGTCCGGCATGGGGTTTCCGACCCGGGCTTGACTCAGGGTCGGGATGATTTGATTCAGGCCTTCACCGGTGACGGCAACGGTGGGAATCACAGGAACACCCAAGAGGGCCTCCAGTTTTGGGATATCAATGATAACGCCGTTCTTTTCGGCTTCATCCATCTGGTTCAGCACCACGACCATGGGTTTTTGGTAATCAATGACGTGCTGGGTCAGGAAAATATCCCGCTCCAGGCTCAAGGCGCTCATCACGTTAATGACCTTATCGGCCGCCAAAATGGCCTTTTCTGCGACCATTTCCTCTTCGCTAAACTTGGAGATGCCGTAGACACCGGGTGTATCTTTTAACAGGCGATTTCCTTCCATCATCCCGCTGGGGATGCCAACGGTCGTGCCGGGGAAGTTGGAGACATTGGTATAAAGACCGGTTAGGGCGTTAAAGACAACGGATTTCCCCACATTTGGATTGCCAGCCAGTGCAATGGTTTCAGTGGCATTATCAATGGCTATGTCTGATACGGTTGAGCAGTGTGGCCCACCAGAGCAGACATGGGGGTCGGATGCGACGGTTGCACGGCCTGAACTCATTGCAATTCAACCTCAATTTGCTGAGATAAAGCTTGTCCAATGGCGAGTTCCATGCCCCCACGCTGAATGACTGTCGGCCCTGAGGGCACACGAGCCAGGCATGTTATGGTTTCCCCAACGGAAATCCCCATGCGAAGGGCTTGTGTTGCGACATCAGGATCCTGAATATGCTTGATCAAAGCGCAATGTCCTACTTTAAGATCATCGAGGGTCGGCATAGATATCCAAAGAAAGTTGACGCGAGAAATATACTCTTTGGCCATAGTACAGCAAATGAGAATCACTTGCAAAACTAATTTCGGCAGATTTCAGTATATTTTTAATGGCGTTATTAATCACTGTTGAGGAAGATTTGTTTTCCCCAGAAATGGGTGTCCAGAGGCCGTCCCCTTCTCTGGACACCTCCCTAAGCTTCTTTTGTCGAGCGCAAAACCTATGATTTTGCACCCAACTGATAATATAAAAAGGGTTAGCCCAGAGCATACCTCTATATCGTCTAGCCCTGGGCCAAAATTTCAGCTTTTAACAATTTCCTCAACAGGAGGTATTAGGGGGTACCACCAAAGGGGAGTTCCATGAGAATCCTTTAGATAGAGGCCCCCATCCCCCGTAAAACAAGTATAATAAAGATTGTCGTCATATTGTCTGAGAGGCGCCATCGATCTTGACCCAGGATGAGCTTTATCAATTACTCGGTCATCAAGAGATTCATCAGGACCTGGACGTCAAGACCTTAGTACTTGATTTAATCCGGGAAAAATTCAGCCAGGATGAAGTATTGGCTATTTTTTGGGACTATTTGGGGCATTTGGACGAATCATTTATCCGAGGGTACTTTTACCGGCGCTTTTAGTACCCCTTATGTATCATCAGATTGTATTGCAAAGAAGGGACGCCCATGATTAAAGTGCTGATATCCAACGATGATGGCATTTTTGCCAATGGGATTAAAACCCTGGCAGAGCGCCTTGCCTTAAACTACGAGGTCTACGTGGTGGCCCCCGATCGTGAGCGCAGTGCGACGAGCCATTCCCTGACCCTCCATAAACCTTTAAGAGTGGATGAAGTTGAAATGAATAATGGGGTGGTGAAGGCCTATGCCGTGACCGGTACCCCCAGCGATTGCATTAAAATTGCCCTAAACGCCATTTTAGATATCCGGCCCGATATTGTGGTGTCCGGGATTAACCATGGTCCTAATCTGGGAGCGGATGTGTTGTACTCAGGCACCGTCAGCGCAGCTTTGGAAGGGGCCGTTAACGGGATTCCCAGTGTCGCAGTATCCTTGATTAATGGTTATGATAAAAACGCGGATTTCCATCCTGGGGCGGAGTTTATTGCCCAGTTTATCCCTAAAGTGGTTTCAGAAGGCCTTCCACCGAAAACCGTTTTAAACACCAACATCCCTGCCGTGCCCTTGTCGGATATCAGTGGCGTGAAAATGACGGCCTTGGGCGTCAGAATGTACACCGATACCTACGAAAGGCGGGTTGACCCCAGAAATCAGGTGTATTACTGGTTGGCCGGCGAAATTATCGATGATTCGGATGAGCCAAGCGATAGCGATGTCGTGGCCTTGCGCAACAACATGATTTCCGTTTCCCCTGTTACCTTTGATATGACTAATCGACGCTTTATTGAAGCGACGAAGGGTGTGTTCGAAGAGTCCATGAACGGTATCATTAGCAACTGGTCTTCATAACGAGTTTAAAGGTGAGCCCATGGACTATCAAGCAGATGTTCTTGTTGCAGGCGGTGGTTCTTCCGGCGTTGCGGCCGCTATCGCTTCGGCTCGCCAAGGGGCTAAAACCATCTTGATCGAAAAAAACGGCTATCTGGGAGGGACGGCAACAGCCTCTCTGGTGACCCCCATGATGCCCAACCAGTCCAAAGGCGAAAACCTGGTTGCCGGGATTTATCAGGAAGTCCTTGAGGGCCTGGCTAAACGCTATGCCGGGTCGGAACGCTTTTCGGATAACAACCCGGGCTGGGTTAACCCGGAACTGCTGAAGGCTTATCTCGATGAAATTTGCCGGGAAAATAACGTGCAAGTCTTCTTTAATCTGGATTTGATTGATGCCCACGTGGGTAGCAATCGCATTCAAGACGTCACCTGCTTTTTTAATGGCGAGAAACCTGTTTTTAAAGCCGATATGTTTATTGATGCTTCAGGTAACGCGGATTTGTCTCACTTGGCAGGTGTTCCAATGCTGTCTGATCCGGGACGACAAGCCATGACCTTGCGCTTCTTGATGGCCGGAGTCGATATGCCCAAATTGGCCGAATGGATTCAATCGGTCGATCCCCAGATGAAAAATAGTGCGGTCTATCACCATCCCAATGGCCACTGGATGCTTTCCACGGCCCATACCTTGGATGGCCCTGGCTGGGTCCTAAGGCCGTATTTTGAGGAAGGTATCCAGGAAGGCTTGATTGAAACGGCCGAAGCGGCCTATTTCCAGATTTTTTCCGTTCCGGGGATGCCGGGAACCATTTCCTTCAACTGCCCCCGCATTAAAACCGATCAGCCGCTGGATCCCTTAAATCCCACGGATATTGAATATGCCTACCGTATGGGACGCCAACAGGTGATTCGGACCGCAAATTTCTGTAAAGCCAAGATCCCTGGCTTTGAGACCAGCTATCTCTCCCAGATTGCCCCTCAATTAGGGATTCGGGAAAGCCGGCGGATTCAGGGTAAATACGTCATCACCGATGAAGATATTCTCGCCTGTCGTAAATTCCCCGGGGAAGCGGTTGCGAAGTCTTCCTATCCCATTGATATTCATCAGGCCTCGCCCAATGCCGATAAAGGCGGCTTGCAAAAACTAAAAGACGGCGATTATTATGAAATTCCCTTACAAGCCCTGGAACCGGTCAATCGGGATAACTTACTGGTGGTAGGGCGCTGTATTTCGGCTTCATTTGTGGCCCAATCCTCACTTCGCATCCAGGCAGTGTGCTGGAACATGGGGGAATCTGCCGGAGCCATTGCGGCAAAACGCAGCCAGCAAAACCGAATTTCGATTTAAAGTCTGGTCCAGGGCTGAACGTAGGCAGGATCATAACGCGTGGCCCCGCCCGTGGTGATGGCACCCAGACCTGGAATGGTCACTTTTTGAGCGCCATCTTC
>JANWKX010000166.1 GCA_025451145.1 Vampirovibrionales bacterium | reverse complement strand
GTTGTTGCAGGGACAGTAGCACCTTGAACTTGAACTGTGGTTGCAGGCGTAGCTCCTGCTGCCAGGGGTTGTTCCTGTATCGGAGATCTTCTGGCATCAACTAGGTCGACATAGGAGATATTGTTAGGATTGCCATCCTGTTCAGCGACCCAATCAATTTTGGCGTTGGTAATACCAGGGTTAAGTGCAATCAATTCCCCAGGATTTGCGCCAGTTTGTGGATTACCTGCGATATCAAAGGCGCCCCAATTGGAGATTAAGGTCTGGCCAGCTTGAATCTCAGCTTGTAAAAAGGGATTGTTGTGTTGGTTTTCAGCTTGACTGTAGAGCTTGCCAAGTTCCTGTTGGGCTTCGGCCTGGGTTAAGACACCGGTTTTTTGTGTATCAAAGTTATTCAAGGCGTTATTCAAAAATTGGTGAAAAAACTTGGTTTGATGGCCATTGGGGGCTGGTGGCTGGTTCCCGTTGCCATTGCTGCCATTGTTGCCGTTGTTATTATTTTGTTGGCTACCACCCATCATGCATTGCATCATCAGGCTCATCATCATCTGAAACATTTGGTATATGCCAGGGTTAGAGACTGGGCATGGCGATGGTTGAGGCGGATAAGGTTGAGCAATTGAAGGTGCTCCTAATGGCTGATTCATCTCAAAGAATGGTGCGGTATTGCTTGGTACTGACGACGTCGAACTCGTGCTGGACGTTGTTTGTAAAGGCTGCTGGTATCCATTAAAGGAATAACCGCTGTACATCATTGGGTTCCAAAATGAAAATGGTGGCATTGTTCTCTACCTCTCTTCTACTCTCTATCGACACACACTTAAATTAGATTTCACACATATCTATGTTTTAATAAACAATTTTGCGGATTTGAAATTGCTTAAATTCTTTAAATTGTTAAAATAAATTTACAAAATGTTTTTATGGGCCTATCATTTGTGATTCAGCCAGAGTGGCAATTCCTATTTTGAAAATCCCACGTATAGTAGTGACAACGATTTTGGAAGACGAAGCAGCCCAATCTATTGAATGAAGCTTTAGAGGCATTGATTCATTAGATCCTTTAAAACGTTTCTGAAAGCGTATGTTAGATACTTGAAGGAAAAAAGAGAGGAGATGACGAATGGCACCTTTTGAAGAATTTGGAGAAAAACCGGGGGCACACAAGGGCCATGCGTATGGCGCGGCATCCGTGACAAACGCGTTATCCGGGGCCAACTTTCCAACCACTAAGCAGCAACTCATTAAGGAATACGGTCAGCGAGAAATCCATTGGACAAAAGATCATGCCGAAAAATTAAAAGAGGTGCTTGAGAAGTTGCCTCATGATCGGTTTGAGACCATGCCGGATGTCGTTGAGGCCATTGGCGAAATGGGTAAAACCAAACGGCAATGATTTAATGTTGAGGGCGAGGTGTTTTAGTGGGGCACCGCGTTGGCGGCCAGTAGCAGGTTCATCTGGACAGGGCATTTGTTATGCCCTGTTTTGCCCTTAGGCCCGCTAAGCCGTTCAAAGCCAAATTTTTGATACATGGCAATGGCTTCCAGCATTTCCGGAATGGTTTCAAGGTACATTTCTTGATATCCCAAGTTTTTTGCTTCCTCGATGCAAAACTGGAGCATCTTTTTGCCAAAGCCATATCCTCTGGCCTGGGGCAGAAAATAGAGCTTTTGGAGTTCACAGATCCCTTCTTCGACAGAAGTCCCCTTTAATCTGGAAAACCCGCCGCCGCCAATAACCTGCCCGGAGCCTGAATTTTCAAGGACCCAGTAACGAGCATCCGGCAGAGCATAGGTTGTAAACATGTCCTCGATTTCCGGATCGCTGGACGCAAATCCTGGTCCAATACAGCCATAGCTCTCCAGGATGGCCAGAATAATGTGCTTAACAGCCTCGTTGTCTTTGGGTTCAATCGGACGAATCTGTAGTTTCATCGGCGATATCCTTATCAACTTCGTGAGGGAACCAGAGGGATCGGGGAGCTTTCATCGGCTTTTTGGGAAGCTTCCAAAAGGGATACTGCTTTCATCTGGCGTTGTCCGGCCCATTGTACCAAGACTACGCCAAAGAGGATAATGGCTGCCCCTAACGCCGTCATAAAGGACATGTCTTCACCCAGGACCAACCAGCCCAATATCAGGGTAAATACTGGCGTGACATAGGAAAATGTACTGGTGACGGAAACCGGTAGGGCTTTCAGAACGTATATATAACAAGGGGTGGCCATCATGGACCCAAAACCGATGAGATAAAAGAGAGATAGGATCGAGGTCAAGCTGGCGTGCCAAGGGGACGGCCCCATGGTCCAGAAACTAAAGGGAATCAGCAGAAGGCCGGCACTGAAATTTTGAATCCCCACACTCATCAGTAAAGACGCTGTGGTAAATGATTTTCGGGCATAAATTGAGCCCAAGGCCCAGAAGAAAACCATCACCACCAGTGCGCCGATACTGGGCCAGAATAATGGCGATGTGCTGGCAAGCGCATGATGATTCATCAGGTTGAGGTGAGGCAATAACAGGATAAAAATCCCTACAAAGCCAATCAATAGCCCGGCCATGGCTAAGGGATGAACTTTTTCCTTGGGAGGCATCAAGGCTGACAGGGACACCATCCAGAACGGGTTGGTGGCTGTGATCATGGCCCCTAATCCAGTAGGGACATAGTGAACCGCCCAGGCGACAATACTATTGCCTCCAAAAAAAAGTAAGGCCCCAATGATAAAATCCCGACGAAAGGCCTTAAACCCTGGAAACGTTTCGCCTTTGAGCAATGCATAAAGAATAAGAAGGCTGCCCGCAATGCTAAAGCGGAGACAAACCATCAGGGCTGGCGGAATGGTTCGGGATGCCAGAAAAATGGCGCCAAAGGTGGTGCTCCAGACAATGTAAACGACCAACAGGGCCAAGTACGCTTTGAGATTACCTTGTAAAGACGCTTTCTTCATCGCAGGCATCTCTCCTGGACTTGAGGCGATTGCGTAGCTGTCAGATCCAGTTGCATCCGTACATCGGCACGCTGAAACTCTGAGGGGTGGTGGGCATCAAAGGGAATACAGACGAAACCATGCTTTCTGTATAAATGAATGGCCGGACTCAGCCGGCTATTGGTTTCCAGATAAATGAGTTCAGCCCCCACGGATTTGGCTTTCTCAATGGCGGCTGCCAGGAGCTTATTACCGATGCATTTTCCGCGAGCTGCTTCTGTCACGCCCATTTTGGCTAACTCGTAGGTTTTATCATCAAGCTTGATCAAAGCGCAGGTGCCCAGAATCTCGCCGTCAAGACGGGCAAAAAAGATATGTCCTCCTGAATCAAGAATCTCTGATTCCGGGTTGCTGAGGATTCGGATATCGGCCTCTTCAGCCTCAAAATAGCGTTCAATCCATTCCAGGTTCAACGATTTAAAGTGGGCTCGAAATACGGGTTGGTACTCCATGATTTCAACAGCGTTTTGCCAACGCTGGCGGGTTTGTTCCTGAATGCGGCTGAACATGCTTTGCTGCTCCATGCCGTATTCCAGCTTGTCAATGACGCCCATCAGATCGACCCCGGTTTCAAAAATCAGCTTCTGGGCCGCTTGTTCAATATCCTGCCAGATGGGAAATAAGGTTGGCGTTAATGATTCACCGAGGGGCGTTAAGGTCAAAAGCCGTTTCCGTTTATCTTTCTTATCAGAAGAGGCTTTCACCAGCCCTTTTTTCATCATTTCACTGGCGATTTGATTAATGGCAGGGTGCGTGACGCCAAGCGTCTTGGCAATATCTACAATAGACAGCGGAGAGCGTTCTTTTAATAAGGCGAACAGGGTAAACCATCTTGGCTCAAAATCAATGGACTGTTCTTTATAGGCCAAACTAACATCCTGAAGCATCTTTTCAGACAGCCGTTTCAGTCGGCTGGCCAATGCCAGATCACCCAGTTGCTTGATAAAGTCGATATTGGTAGACATCAGCTAGCCCAGTTAGTATTTACGTAAGTGCTTACATATTCTAGCAAAAGATCCTCTGAAGCGCAAGAGGCTGTCCCGTATTGAGGGATATGAGGGAAAGCTCATGGTTTAACAAACCTGGTACTGGGCGGTCATTGAGAAAGTAATTTTCGTTAATGCCCTACAAGGCCTAAAATTGCCAGTGAAGCCAGCAGGTTATTGATAAAATGCCCAATAATACCCGGAATCGTGGATTTTGTATGCTCCCTAAGGAAACCCAGCCATAGACCCATCATGAAGACATACGCCAATGCCACCCATTGACCATAATACAGGCTATGAAACAGGGCAAACACACTGGCTGTGACAATTATCGCAATGGGAGCCGTCAGCGTGCGTTTTAACGCCGGTTGTAAAAAACCCCGGAAGGCTGTTTCTTCTAGAATAGGCGCCAGGAGAACCGCTAAAAACGAGATGACTTCCAATTGTTGCTTGGGGAAAATTTGATAGGGCTGTTGTGGATGAAGCCCCAAGAATTGGCTGAGAAGGCTTAAGGATGCCATAATGCTCATAATTCCTAATCCGGCCACAAGGCCCATGGTAATGTAATACATGGCTTTGTGGTTGAACTTAAGCCCTAGGGTTTCAAGGATATCCACAGGGTAGGTCTCATTCAGGTACTTGAAATACAGGATCCAGGCAGAATAGGATCCCAGATTTAAAATAAGCAGCTTGCTGGAGGGTTGTATTTGATGGAATAACGACCCCAGCAGTTTAGAGATGACCAGGGGCGCAATAAAAAAGCCCAAGATAAATCCAACCAAGACAGTTGATAGGCTCCAAGGGGGGGCATTGTTTGTGCTAGAATGAGTGTTCACGACCTGCAAATACCCCTTCGTCGAATGAGAATCCAATCTTTTTTATTGCCCATTATATCAGAGGTGCTTCTCTGGGGAATTCTCCTGGCGCTTTTCTATTATCTGGACATCTCATTCCATTGGGTTCACCTTCCTGGACAGCCAACGGGACAGGAAATTACCCTCTATTTCCAGGATGTCAGCCAATTGATTGCCGGTTCTCCTGTCAAGTTTATGGGGACAGATGTCGGTTATGTCTCAAGGGTCGAGCCGATTGGTCGTGAAGTAGAGGTCAAAATTCACACCTATCGTCATGCCCCCCGTATCCCGGTAGGTTCCAGCTTTACCATAGAATTTAACGGTCTGGCCGGTGCGAAGTCTCTTGAAATTCTTCCGATAGCTGATGATAAAGGACGATTGTTGACCCACAAGGCCATTGTGGAAGAGCCTATCCGGCTTAAGGATGTATTTAACACCCAAATGGAAACCGCAGAAGCCTTGAAAATCAGCATGGAAAATATTGCCCGGTCGTTGCATCAATTTAAAAACCAAAAAGCCTTGGAGGATCGTCTGTTGCAGGCCAATCATCAGATTGATAACGGACGCCAACTTCTTAGTCATACCTGGATGATGGCTCAATCCATGGTGACTCGTTTTAATGATCAGACCAGTCGTTTGACAACGGGTATTCACTCGTTTCATCACACGGTACATCTGTTTGATATGACGACACGGCAGCCCCAATTCAACCAGCAGGTATTGGGGACACTTAATGTGGCCATTCAACAAACCCACCAGGTTAACTTGGTATTTCAATCTGCCCTTCAGTCAGCGGCTCCAAGACAAATGGTGGGAGCTTTTGTCAGTTTCAACCGGCAGTTTGTGGGACAAAACGAGTCGATATCGCAAAAATTACCCAGAATGATGACGCGGTATTTCGGATTGAACAACGCTTTGGCGCAATTCGACCAGTTTCTGAGTTGCTGGGAGGCTTCAATCGATCCTCAGAAGATACATTTGGGGATTCAGCAGGCAAAATTGCAAACGGACCAGTTGGCAAAGCGGACTTCGAAGTTAAATACCCTTATACCAAAGTCGCCATAGGCTTTGCCTGGGTCAACTTGGTGAAACCTCTATATTGCAAAGCTTCAGCCACATGATTGGCTTTGATCCTCTCAGCCCCTTCCAAATCGGCAATGGTGCGCGTCAACTTCAACAGGCGATCAAAGGCTCTGGCGCTTAAGTGAAATTTGCTGACGGCTTGCCGGACAATGGTTTCCGAGGCATCGTCCAGTTGGCAAAAGGCCTTGAGGTGTTTCGGAAGCATCTCCCGATTGGTTTTAAGGCCTTCGCTGTTTAATCGATGCTTTTGTCGTTCCCGGGCCTCAATCACTCGATTTCGGATGGATTCGCTATCCTCAGCCATATTGACGGCTTGCGTTTCGGTGGCTAAAAGTTCAGATTCCGTGAGCCGGGGGACTTCCAGTTGCAAATCGATTCTATCCATAATGGGACCGGATATTTTTGCCAGATAGCGCTGAATCTGGACAGCGCTACAAGAGCAGGCTTTTAAAGAATCGCCCAGATAGCCGCAAGGGCATGGGTTCATGGCTGCCACCAGAATAAAGCTGGCCGGAAAGGTCATGGATTGTTGTACCCGGCTGACCGTCACCACAGCATCTTCCAGGGGTTGCCTTAAAACCTCCAGAACAGGCCTGGGAAACTCGGTAAATTCGTCCAGAAACAGGACACCTCGATGGGCCAGGGTGATTTCACCCGGTTTGGGATGACTGCCACCGCCTGTAATGCCCGCCATAGAGGCTGAATGATGCGGCGAACGGAACGGGCGGTGATAAATGAGATATTGATGGGTATCCAATAAGCCCGATACGCTATAAATTCGGCTGACTTCCAGCATTTCATCAAAATCCATCGGCGGTAGAATGCCTGTAAAGGCTTTGGCCAACATGGATTTCCCACTGCCCGGTGGCCCGAAAAGAGCGATGTTGTGTCCCCCGGCCGCAGCAATTTCCAAGGCCCGTTTGGCCTGTTGTTGACCCTTAATGTCCTTGAAATCCACTTGATAAGCAATGTTTTTGGACTTAACTTGCTCCAAGAGGGCCTCTGGGCGATGAGGGGACGAAAACTGACCAGGGTTGTCCAAAAATTGGGGCATTTGCGATAAATGCCGGAGTCCAAAGACTTGAACGCCTTCCACCAACGAGGCTTGAGCCATATCTTCTTCTGCCACCACCAAAAATGGAATTTGATTGGTGCGGCACATCAAGGCAATGGCGAGTACCCCTTTAACGGGTCTGACTGAGCCATCCAATGACAGTTCCCCTAGGAAACAGGCCTTATCAAGGATCTCATTGGAAACAAAATACTCGGAGCTTTGAAGCAGGGACACCGCCATAGGTAAATCAAATCCGGCTCCGACTTTTCGGACATCGGCTGGGGCCAGGTTGATAATGACTTTCTGCAGTGGGAAGGCAAATCCGGCGTTTTTGATGGCGGATTTAATTCTTTCTTTGGCCTCATTGACAGTGGCATCAGGCAATCCAACAATATTAAATGCTGGAATTCCTGTGGAGGTATCCGCTTCGGCAATGACCTGCTCGCCATCAATGCCGTTAATGGTTCCGGTTAAAATTCTGGCCACCGACATGGGCTACTGACTCTCTGCTCTGTCCTGCTTAGACTATTCTGACTATAAAAAGATCCTCGCCTGAAAACAAGGGATTGGCTCAAGATTGTTACAAGGCTTTGTTCTGATGAATGTTTATGATTGGATAGAAAGCATAAAACGGGTTTCGTTATGTAAATCAAGAGATAGGCTTCAGGGGGTCCTGTGAACATCAATACATCCAATAACAAGGTCATTGCGCTCAGCTTGCTAGTCTTGTGCCTGGTTGCCGTTCTGATTGGCATGATTCAGATGGCAAGAACCACCAGAGAAAACAATCTGGTTCGACAGGAAGATGGTTATGGCTCAGGATTATTGAGCCGCCAAGCCGATCGATTGGTGATCATTAATCTGGATGGCATGATCATGGAAGAGCTTAAAGGAAATTCACTCTTTGCCAAGGAGTCTTCCGCCATGCGTGCCCGACGTCTCTTGTATGAAGCGGCAAAAGATACCAGTGTGAAAGGTGTTCTTCTCAGAATCAATTCTCCCGGTGGGACTGTTGGGATGAGCCAGGAGTTGTATGACGCGGTGCTGGCGGTTCGTCAGAAAAAACCGATTGTGGCCTCGATGGGGGATCTTGCTGCTAGTGGCGCCTACTATACCGCTGCTGCGACAGATAAGATTGTTGCCAATCCAGGGACATTAACGGCCAGTATCGGGGTCATTATTCAGTCGGTCAATGCTGAAGGGTTATTGACGAACAAGCTGGATATCAAGCCCATCACCATTAAAAGCGGAAAGTTCAAGGATATTCTCTCACCTTATCGTGCGCCCACCTCTGAAGATACCCAACTGGTGCAGCACATCATTAATACGTCTTACCACCAGTTTTTAAATGCCGTCATTGCCGGTCGCACAATGGGTATGAAAGATCCCGCCCAAAAGGCGGAGCTGGCCCAACGTATTACCGCCATTGCCGATGGCCGGGTGGTGATTGGTGAGGATGCTCAGAAAATCGGACTGGTGGATGAACTGGGTGGCTTGGAAAAGGCAAAGTCTGTGCTCAGAATTTTGGCTGGGCAACGGTTTGGTATTTCTAAACCCAGTCGTCTTGAGTTTGAACGGTATTCGCCACATTTTACCCTTTGGCAACTGCTCTCCACAGGATTATCCATAGGCCAGAGGGCGGCTGTTGCCCCGGTCAATGAGTTGGGGCCTGAGTCGCTTTTACCGCCAAGTCTTCGTTACGCGAACCAGCCACTCTGGATGATGGAGACATTCCGTTAATGCAGTTTCTCAACATTTTCTACAACGTCCTCATGCAACCTGCACAAGAGTTTCGAGTTATCTCCATGGGGCCTGTGCCTAAGGAAAAGCTTTTGGTCTATGCGACGATTATCGTTTGCTTTATTTCGGCCATTGGCGGCTTGTTGTCCTCTGCCCCAAGCTCTGTTGGCGAGGGGGTCCTCCGGGTTTTTGTGGCCGTTGTGGTCGGCATTATCTTCTGGCTGTATACGACAACGGTTTTTTCAACGGCTGCCTACATCTTCAGCGGCCGGGGTCGACCTCAAACCCTGCTGATTTTAACGGCCTTTGCCGTCTTACCCTGGATCTTCATGCCGGTGTTTCTGTTGCTGGAGGATTCGTTGGGTATTTTGGGCAACACCATTGCGATTCTGGGTTTATTGGGGATTTGGCTTTGGAGTTCCATCCTGTTTTTAATGGCCC